>CAZBUX010000008.1:0-8819 GCA_964495185.1 uncultured Rickettsiales bacterium
CGTAGCGCCCGGCGGGCGAGATGAGGTGCACGACCATGGTGAGGTCGGGCGAGCTTTTGACCGTGGTGACGCCGATCTGGCGAACGATGTCGGGCAGGCGCGGGAGTGCCTGAGCCACGCGGTTCTGCACGAGCTGCTGCGCCTTGTCGGGATCGGTGCCGAGCTTGAAGGTGATGGTGATGCCCATGCTGCCATCGGCGGTGCCCTGCGACGACATGTAGAGCATGTCCTCGACGCCGTTGATCTGTTCTTCCAGCGGCGTGGCGACCGTTTCGGCGATGACTTTCGGATTGGCGCCGGGATACATGGCCGACACTACCACCGACGGCGGCACCACATCGGGATATTCCGAAATCGGCAGAAGCGGCAGCGAGATAAGCCCGGCCATGAACACGCAGATGGATAAAACCGCCGCGAAAATAGGCCTGTCGATAAAGAAGCGCGAGATATTCATGGCTTATTTCGGCTGCTCTGCGGGCGCGGCCTGCGGTTCGGGCGTCGGATTGTCCATCTTTACCATCTGCGGCGTTACCTTGACGCCGGGGGGCATCATGCCGAGCTGCATGAGGCGGCCGAGCGCGACGCGGTCACCTGCTTTCAGGCCATGCGTCACGATGCGCAGGCCTTCGGCCTGTCCGCCGAGGGTGATTTCACGGTATTCGATGGCGCCGTCCTCTTTGATGGCGTAGACGAATTTTTTATTGAGCGCGGTGCCAATCGCCAGCTCGTTGATGAGGATGGCCTCGGCGTCTTCAGCGCTTCCCATCCGGATATGGGCGAAGAGGCCGGGGGTCAGCTCGCCGGTTTCATTAGGGAAGGCGGCGCGCACGCGCAGCGTGCCGGTGGTGGGGGAGAGCTGGTTGTCCAGCGAGCGGATCTCGCCCTTGCGGGTGGATTCCTTTTCGTTGGCAAGCGAGAGATAGACGGGAATCTTCGCAATGGCTTCGGGCGTTTTCGCCGATTGCACCATGCGCAGGTAGGTCTGCTCGTCGATTTCAAAATCGGCGTAGATGGGATCGATGGACTGGATGGTGGTCATCACCGGCGCGCCGGGGCCTGCGTCCACCACGTTGCCCACGGTGATTTCCGGCCTGCCTGCCTTGCCCGAAACGGGGGCCAGCACTTCGGCGTATTCGAGGTTGAGCGCGGCGACGTCGAGCACGGCCTGCGTTTCCTTGGCGGCGGCGCTCTTTTCATCGAACTCGCGTTTGGAGATGGCTTTGTCGGCGAACAGGCGCGCACCACGTGCTGCTTCCATGTTCATCAGGTCGGCGCGCGCCTTGGCCTGGCTGTAGGCGGCTTTATAGGGGCGCAGGTCGAGGCTGAAGAGCTTGTCGCCCTTCTTCACCATGTCGCCTTCCTTGAAATGAACCGTTTCAATGACGCCCGATACGCGCGGGCGCACGGCGACGTCCTCGACGGCGCGAAGCCTTCCGGCGAATTCCGACCACTGCGTGATCGGCTTGCTGATCACTTCGGCGGCCGTGACCGGCATGCCGCCCGGCATTTCGTGCCCCGGTGCGGACGCGCCGAAGAAATGGCCGTAGCCATAATAACCGGCGGCGCCGATGACGATGACGGTGATCAGCAGCGATTTGTTTTTGATAAAAGAGCTTCGGGGAGCAGTCATTTGCGCTTTACGTTCCAATAATACTATTTCAAGATCACGGTGCATCGCTTCACTTGGCGAAGCCGGGCAATCTACCAGCCGTGCGGGTATGTCGTCAATTGGGTTACCCGCGGGTAACGTTCGTTTTCAGGCAGATACCGGAAAAAATAGAATAACAGGACGAACCTATGCACATAAAAATCATAAAAATATGCAATATCATACGCTTGACGCTTTTTATGGCGGTGCTTGCCGCGCCCGCTCCCGCCTTTGCCGCCCGTCCTGTCGACCGTATCGGGCATATCGTCGTTATTATCATGGAGAACCGGAGCTTCGATAATATCTTTGGGTTTTACCCCGGTGCGGAGGGTATCGCGCAGGCGAAAGATACGGTGACGCAGACCGATAATAACGGCCAACCCTACAAAACCCTGCCGCCGATCGTCAATTCGAAAGGCGCGGTCGATAAGCGCTTTCCGCGCGAGCTTCCCAACCGTCCGTTCCGTATCGACGATCATATCAGCGACGATGAGAACACCTACGACCTGACGCACCGTTTCTATCCGCAGCAGATGCAGATCAACGGCGGTAAGATGGATCGTTTCGCCGCTGTTTCCAATGCGGGGGGGCTGGTGATGGGATATCACGACGGCAGCAAGCTGAAATTATGGGAATACGCGAAACGCTACACGCTCGCCGATCATTTTTTCCACGGCGCGTTCGGCGATTCGTTCCTCAATCATTTCTGGCTCGTATGCGCCTGCACGCCCCGTTTTGAAAACGCGCCGAAGGATATGGTTGCCGTGCTGGACGCCAACGGCAAACTGGTAAAGGATAATAAGGTTACGCCGGACGGCTACGCCGTGAGCAAACTACGCTCGGCGCAGTTTCCGCCCGCTGGCGTCACGGACGTATCGCGCCTGCTGCCGCCGCAGGATATGCCCACCATCGGCGACAGGCTCACGGAAAAAGGTGTGAGCTGGGCATGGTACGCCGAAGGCTGGCGCGGGGTGCTGAACGACCGCCCCAGTTCGGGATTCCGTTTCCACCACCAGCCGTTTTTGTACTTTAAAAATTATGCGAAAGGCACGGAAGGCTTCTCGCATTTGAAATCGGAGCGCGATTTCATGCGCGCGCTCAGGCATGGCACGCTTCCCGCCGTTTCATTTTACAAACCCATGCGGGGCAGGGACATGCACCCCGAAAGCAGCAATGTCGCCGCCGCCGATTCGCATATCGCCAGAATACTCGAAGCCATCGAGCAAAGCCCGGTATGGAAAGATACCCTGGTCATCGTCACCTTCGACGAGAACGGCGGCTTCTGGGATCACGTGCCGCCACCGGTTTACGATCGCTTCGGGCCGGGTACGCGCGTGCCGACCCTCATCATCTCGCCGTTTGCGAAGAAAGGATATATCGACTCCACGGTGTACGACACCACCGCCATCCTGAAGCTGATTGAAACGCGCCATAACCTCAGGCCGCTTGGCACGCGCGATGCGAAAGCGAATGATCTTACCAACGCGCTACAACTGGAATGATTTTCAGCGTCATTGCGGGCGAAAGGCGGCACACTGGATTGCCGGGCTTCGCACGTAATGACATTTCCATTGACTTTCAATTCCTATAAGTCTAGTAGGAATTAGGGTTATGCTGTCCATGAAAGCAAAATATGCGCTCCGCGCCATGATGGTGCTGGCGACGCACGAAGGGAAGATGCTCCAGAGCAAGGGCATCGCCAAGGCCGCTGACGCGCCGCTGAAATTCCTCGAAGCCATACTGCTCGAACTCAAGAATCACGGTCTGGTCGAAAGCAAGCGCGGCATCTTCGGCGGTTACTATCTCGCCAAGCCCGCGCGCGAGATCATGGTGGGCGACGTCATCCGCCTGATCGACGGCATGCTGGCGCCCATACGCTGCGCCAGCATCTACGCCTACCAGCCCTGCGACGATTGCGTCGATGCGCAGAACTGCATCATCCGGTCCGTCATGACCGAGGTGCGCAATTCGATTGCCGACGTGCTCGACCATAAATCGCTGGCCGATATGTCGAAGCTGCCCAAACGTCCCATAAAATAATTTTCACCGTCGCAAGGAGCCTGTGATGAAGAAGAGAGTGCTTTTGACTTTTTCCGCCCTGTCGCTGTCGCTTGCGGCGTGGCCGATGGCGGCGCATGCCGATGCGGAAACCGAGGCGCTGCGCGCGCACATCAAAAGGCTGGAGGCTCGGCTTGATGAGCTGGAGCGGCGCGAAAGCCAGCGCGAAAACGCGTATTCCAGACTAGCGCCCGCCGCGGGGCCCGTAAGCGGCACGCTGGAAAAACGCCTCGCCGTCGTGGAGCGTAAGCAGGAGCTGGCGGAAGACGATAGCAAAGCGAAAGCGGAAAAAAATCCTACCGTCGAGATCGGCAAGGGCAAGGGACTTTCAGTCACTTCGGCGGACAAACAATATTCGCTGCAGCTTCGCGCCTATGCGCAGGCCGATTCGCGCACCTTCGTCGATAACAGCAATGCGAGCAACGCTTCAACCTTCCTCATCCGCACGGCGCGGCCTGTGTTAGACGCGAAGATGACCGATTATTTCGCCGCGCGCATCGTGATGGATTTCGGCAGCGGTTCCACGCGCCTGCCCGACGCCTATCTCGATTTCAGGCCGATGCCGCAATCGAATTACGTCAATCTGCGCCTTGGGAAATTCAAGACGCCGATGGGGCTGGAACGCTGGCAGTCGGAGCAGGAGATCAACTTCGTTGAGCGCGGCATGCCCACCAACCTCGTACCGTCGCGCGATATCGGCGTGATGGCGTTCGGCGATATTCTTCCCGATCAGCTCGAATACCAGCTGGCGCTTACCAACGGCGCTCCCGACCTCGTCGA
This sequence comes from uncultured Rickettsiales bacterium, assembly GCA_964495185.1. Classification (GTDB taxonomy): domain Bacteria; phylum Pseudomonadota; class Alphaproteobacteria; order Rickettsiales; family SXRF01; genus CAZBUX01. The sequence continues at coordinate 4,487 of CAZBUX010000008.1, forward strand.
TACCAGCATCGACACCGATAACGGTAAGGATATCACTGCACGCCTCTTCGCCCATCCGTTCCGCTGGATGGGAATTCCGCAGCTTTCGGGCTTCGGTGCGGGCATCGCAGGCAGCATAGGCGAACATCAGGGCAGCAGTGCGTCGTCGAACCTGATGGACGGCTACCGTACCGCCGCGCAGGCGCGCTTCTTCACCTATTCCAGCGGCGCTTACGCCGACGGTAAGCAATGGCGCGTCAATCCGCAGGCCTATTACTATAACGGGCCGTTCGGCGCGATGGGCGAATACATCGTCAATGCGCAGGAAGTGCAGCGCACCACCAACCACGCGACCTTGCGCAACGACGCATGGATGGGCGTTGTAAACTACGTCCTCACCGGTGAGGATGCGAGCTTCGACGGCGTGAAACCCGCCCGCGAATTCAACCTCGCAAACGGCGACTGGGGTGCGTTCGAAGTGCTTGGCCGCTACAGCGCGCTTAACGTCGACGACAAGGCGTTTGCTAATTTCGCGAGCCTTGCCGCTTCCGCTAAAAGCGCCAGGGAAACGACGCTCGGTGTTACGTGGCACCTGAATTCGTCGTTGAAGATCAACGCCAATTATTCGTGGACGAGTTTCGACGGAGGCGATACCGGAAATCTCGACCGCGAAACCGAGAAGCTGATTTCCACCCGCGCGCAATTTCGCTTTTAACGTTTAAGGAGTGTCCTATGAAACTGTTTAAAACCCTTCTGTTATCCGCCGCCATCGCGATCGGCGCAAACGCTGCCGTTGCTGCGGCTGATCCGGTGGAATTGCTCAACGTTTCCTACGACCCGACGCGCGAGCTTTACGACGAATACAACGCGCTGTTTATCAAACATTGGAAAGAAAAAACCGGGCAGGACGTCAAAATCTCGCAGTCGCATGGCGGCTCAGGAAAACAGGCACGCTCGGTGATCGACGGGCTTAAGGCCGATGTGGTGACGCTGGCGCTCGCCTACGATATCGACGTTATCGCAGAGAAGGGGAAATTACTGCCGCGCGACTGGCAAAAGGCGCTGCCGCATAACAGCTCGCCGTATACGTCCACCATCGTATTTCTCGTGCGAAAAGGAAATCCGCAGCATATCAAGAACTGGGACGATCTTGTGAAAGACGGGGTGCAGGTCATCACGCCCAACCCGAAAACCTCCGGTGGCGCACGCTGGAATTACCTCGCGGCATGGGGCTACGCCCAGACGAAATTCGGTGAGGATAAAGCCAAGGAGTTCGTTGGAAAATTGTTTAAAAACGTGCCGGTGCTCGATACCGGCGCGCGCGGCTCGACCACGACCTTCGTGCAGCGGGGCATCGGCGACGTGCTGATCAGCTGGGAGAACGAGGCGTTTCTTGCACAGCAGGAGATGGGCGAGGGGAAGTTTGAGATTATCGTCCCGCAGATCAGCATTCTCGCCGAGCCGCCGGTTGCCGTGGTGGAAAAGAACGTCGGGCGCAAAGGTACGGCTGACGCTGCGAAGGAATATCTGGCCTATCTCTATTCCCCGGAAGCGCAGGCGCTGGTTGCCAAAAACTACTACCGCCCTTCCGATGCTGGGGTGCTGGCGCAGAACGCCGAGCGCTTTCCTAAGCTTAAGATGCTCACCATCGACCATTTCGGCGGCTGGGCCAAGGTACAGAAAGAGCATTTCGACGACGGCGGCACGTTCGACCAGATCTACGCGAAGTAGCTTGAACAAAAAGAAAGCCGTTTCCGGGAGTGGGAAACGGCTTCAAGTTTATGGGAGGAGCTAATCCACAGGGACTCGCAATGCCATTGGCGGCTGCACCGGGTTAGCATCACCGCGTTCGGCCCCGATGGCCATGGCGGCGAGGGGATTGCTACCGGTGCAGCCCCCAATGTTCCGGCTTTCGCCGGATTCGTGAAGGCGGCAGGCGCCGCCTTTTATTCTTTACCCCACTAGCGGCAGGGTGCGTTCGAAGTTGTGCAGGTAATTCTCCACCATGTCGGCGGGAATACCGTTCTTGCGTTGGATAAGCAGCGCCAGCCGATGGCGATTCGGGCCCGCCCTGTCGATTTCTGAGCCGGTTAAATTACGCCATTGCATGAGCAGCTGGTTGCGAAGCGCAGGCCAGTCGCAGACGATCTCAGGGGGGGCGACGAGCCCGGACTTCATGGCGCGGTAGATGTGATAGGTATCGCGGTACGTTTGCGACAGCGAATTATACATGCTTGGTTCGCTCCTTTCATCCTTGCCGGTTTTTTGTTTGGTGACAGGACGGAGTGTAACCCGCCGAGGCTAAAGAAGGTGTATGATCTTGAGGCGAGCTATATAAAGAGAGCATAAAATATGAGTGATAACAGCGTGTTGCAAATGGGCTTCTGGCCGTTGCGGCAAAGCGAATCTACGTGTAAGTAACGCCTCGTTAAGCTATATGATAGGGTATGACCCAGAAGAAAAACACGATCCTTATCGTTGAAGACGACCCCGCAATCCGCAAGCTGTTCAGCATTTCACTGGAAGCGGCGGGCGGCTACAAAACGGTGGAATGCGATTCCGGGCGCGAGAGCCTGCGTCTTGCCGCGTCGACGCGCCCGCAGCTTATCCTGCTCGATCTAGGGCTTCCCGATATGGACGGCAAGGAAGTGATTCACAGCGTGCGCGAATGGTCGCAGGTGCCGATCATCGTCTGTTCGGTCAGGAGCGGTGACGACGAAGTGGTACGTGCGCTCGACCTCGGGGCCGACGATTACGTCACCAAGCCGTTCAACCCGGAAGTGCTGCTTGCGCGTATCCAGGCCAATTTGCGCAAGGCAGCCACGCAGGAGGCCGGAGAGCCGGAGCTGGATAACGGTCGTATACGCATGGATCTCATTCGCCATGAAGTATTCGTCGACGGCGAGAAGACGACATTCACGCCCAAGGAATACGACCTGCTGCGCTATTTCCTCATCAATCGCGGCAAGATGCTCACGCACCGGCAGATACTGAAAGACGTCTGGGGGCCGGCGCATGCCGACAATATGCAATACCTGCGCGTTTACGTGCGGCAGCTCCGGGAAAAAATCGAAGCCGACCCGGCGGCGCCGCTTTACATCACCACTGAGCCGGGTATCGGCTACCGTATGGAAACGGCGGCCTTGCCGTCCTGAAGCGCAAGATGCGCACCGATGATTTCCAGCAGCGTGTCCATCTGGAACGGCTTGGTGATATAGGCGTCGGCGCCTAGCGCCAGCGCCGCTTCCTTGTCTTTCCATTCATTGCGCACGGTGAGGATGATTACCGGCAGGTTATGCTGCTTGTCCAGGCGTTTGAGGCGCGGCAGGATGTCCAGGCCCTGATGGTCGGGAAGGCCGAGATCGAGGATCACGAGGTCGGGTTTTTGCTGTTCGCAAAGCGCCATGCCGCCCGACGCGGTGGCGGCGCTGTGTACGATCGCCCCGTGCGCTTCCAGCGATATGCGCAGGAAGGTGCGTATGGCCTCCGCATCGTCGACGACCACGATTTGCTTGTCCATGAGTGTCGCTATGTTCCGATGCGGCATGGTACGGTTTCCTTATGCGGCATATTCAGTCGCCTCGGCCTTCCTCCATTTGGGCAGGCACAGGGTAAAGAGTGCGCCGCCTTCCGGATGGTTGGCGGCGGCGATCCATCCGCCCTGCGCCTCCATTACCGCCCTGCATATGGCAAGGCCGAGGCCGGTTCCGGCAATCTGCGAATCCTTTTTCTGGAGGCGGGCGTATTTGTCGAACACCATCTCCAGCTTGTCTTCGGGTATGCCATTCCCGAAATCCCGAATCTCGCAGAGGAAGCCTTTATTAGGGTCTATCCTGCATAAAATTTCAATACGGGTTCCGGGCGGGGTGTATTTACAGGCGTTATCCAGCAGGTTCTGCAACACCTGTTCGGTCATCATGACGTCCATATACACTTCGATGTCCCTGGGGGCCGGATGCACGACGAGTTCGCGCTGTTTGAGACGGTATTGCAGGCGCTTGGTGACGTTGCTTGTAAAGCTCGGTACGTCCTGCCAGCGTGGACGCAGGTCGATGCCGCCGCTTTCCAGCCGCGTCATGTCGAGGATGTTGGTGATGAAGCTGTCAAGCCGTTGCGCTTCTTCAAGCGCCGTATCGAGCAACTCGTCGAGCCGCGCGGGCGTAAGCTTCGCTTTGAGGCTTTTGAATACGCCGAGCGCGCCGATGATGCCCGCCAGCGGGGTTTTCAGGTCGTGCGAAACGCTTGAAAGCAGCATCGAGCGAAGCTTCTCGCGCTCCTCGCCGATGCGCGTTTTTTCCATCGATTTTTCCAGCTCGATACGCCCGATCACCGCGGCGGTCTGGTCGGCTATCGC
>CAZBUX010000008.1:8829-18043 GCA_964495185.1 uncultured Rickettsiales bacterium
TGGCCGAACCATGCGTCGATGGCGGTGTGTTTTTTCGGGCGCACGCCGAGTACGCCGACTTCGCCGTCGGGTGCGACCATCGGTTCGAAACGCCACAGCGAGCCGGGATTGAAAGGTGCGGCGAGGCCGGTGGTTTTCATTTCCTTCCAGCACATGTCGAGCGCCGCCCAGTCGGCTGCTTCCAGCGTGAGGTCAGGGGGCGAGGCGGGTTTGATGCTTTGCGGATTTAGGGCAGGCGGCAGGAAAAACGCGACGTCCATTTCCAGCATGCGCGACAACTTGCGTTGCAGCTTTTCCAGTACCTGTTCGCGCGATGAAGCCGACGATGCCAGCCTGTAAAGCGCGAAAAGCGCCTGCGCGCTGCGCTCTCGCCGGGCTGCGTTTTCAGCGTAAAGCCGGTTGCGACTGGTGAACACTGAAATCAGTACGGCGGCGGCCAGGAACAGCGACATGTTGATGATGTCGGTGATGCTGACCAATTCGAGGTCATAATACGGATCGGTGAAATAATAATTGACCGTGAAGAAACTGGCGATGGAGGCGACCAGTCCCGGCAACAGCCCGTAGCGCCCGGCGACGAATGCGCAGGCGATCATGAACAGCAGCCCGATATTCTGGATATTGATGCGGAACAGGGCGGGCGGCAGCAGCCATTGCAGGCCGAAGGCGCATAGCGTCGCCACACCGACCGCAGGCAGCGCATAAACCATGTAAAGCGGGCGGAAGCGATGGATGAAGAATTTTTCACTTAGCGTCTTGCGGTAGTTGGGATCGGTAAGCGGCACGATTTCCACCGGTCCGTGCTCCGCTGCGATGTGACGGATGCGTTCCCACGGCTGGTGGCGAAGCAGTCCGAACCGCGTGCCCGGCTCGATGCTACCCAGCACGAAGAGCGCCACTCGTTTCGGTTCGGCATCGAGCAGCGAGCGGATGCCCGTTTCGAGCGATTGGGCAGGGAAATGCAGCTGTTCACCGCCCATCTGCTCGGCCAGTGTGAGCAGGTGCAGCATGCGTTCCTGTGCGCCGTCGTCGGCGGCGAGCGTATGCTCCGGCGTTTCGATATACACGGCGCGCCACTTCACTCCGAGCATGTATGCGCGCTGTCGCGCGACGCGGAGCACGCGAATGGCGCGCGGGTGGTCTTCAAGATAGGCAATGACCAGATGCGGGGCCGGTGCTGTTGGAACGAGGTCGGTCATGGTCGCTCCCCCTGAGCTTCGCCTTTGACTATAGCGTCAATTTTGCACGCGCAGCATAAAGATTCCATAAGGTTTTTTGAATATCATGATGTTAGTCCGATTGGTAATCATTCATTAAGCGTTTGTTTATTGTGCAGGATATAAACATGGGCTACATTCATCGCCTGAAAAAAGTCAGGGGAGCATTATGTATTACGGATTGCGTTCAACGCAAATTCTGGGGTTGTTTCTGTCGGTTATGCTGCTGGCTTCATGCTCGCCTGCGCCCGGTCCCGCGCCGGTAAAGCCGCAAAAAACCACAAAACAGGAAAAGCCCGAGGCTGCCCGCTACGATAGCGCCGATTATGTGCTGAGTATCGCGCAGGGCCGGCTCTTGCCCGCTTCCCAAAAACCCGATGTCAGCGTGATCAACGCCTTTGCCGCGCATGCGGTGAAGGATACCATGTATCTCCAGACCGTGGTGGTATTCGAGTACAAGGTGAAGGACAATCCGACGCTCTACCGTATCGCCGCGCCCGTCGATCCCGCCGCTTCACCCGATGCATGGTCGGGATTGCAGGAGGTGGTCATGTTGCTCTCGGCCAAGCCGCATACGCTGCACCACGTGCGCACTTACACGCTGGTGGTTGAGAACGTGAAGCCGATACCGGTTAAAAACGCTACCGCCGCTAGCCTGCATCAGGCGCTTGACAATCACCAGACCAGGCTGATCGGTACCGCCAGCCAGATTCCAGTGCTGGAAGACGCAGAGTTGCACCTCGACATGGTGCGCTTCTTTACCCGCGTGCGCGCCCGCGACGCAGCTTACCTGACGCTGGAAGACACCAAGCAGCTCTTGGTGCTTGCCACTAATAAAAAAGCCGCCGACGAGGATACATTGAAGCGTATGGTGAACGATCAAATCTCGCTTGAATCCGCCTTGCGGCAGGCCATGCCTTACTGATCAGATAATACCGAGGTTTTTTCCGACTTTTTCGAATGTGGAAAGCGCCGTTGCGATCTGAGCGGGGGTGAGCGACGCGCACATCTGGATGCGCAGCCTTGCCGCGCCTTCGGGCACCACGGGATAGCCGAAGCCGGTGACGAATATGCCTTCTTTCAAAAGTTCTTTGCTCATGCGGATGGCAAACGCCGTATCGCCGACGATGATCGGTACGATGGCGGATTCGCCTTCGAGAGGCTTGAAACCGCACTTTTTAAGCCCTTCGCGCATCTGCTTCGTGATCGCGTGCAGTTTAGCCACGCGCCCGGGCTCGCGTTCCATGATCTCGATAGCTTTGAGCGCGCTTGCCGCGATGGTGGCGGGCAGGGCATTGGAGAACAATTGCGGGCGCGATACCTGTTGCAGGTAGTCGACGACCGCCTGCGACGCCGCGACATAGCCGCCCGCAGCACCTCCCAGCGCTTTCCCCAGCGTGCCGGTGACGATATCGATTTTATCTTCGACGCCGAAATGCTCCGCCGTGCCGCGCCCGTGTTTGCCCATGACGCCTACACCGTGCGAATCGTCGAGTATGATGATCGCGTCGTATGCTTTCGCAAGCGCCACGATTTCAGGCAGGTTGGCGATATCGCCTTCCATGCTGAATACGCCGTCGGTGACGATGAAAATCCGCCGTACGCCTTTGGCTTCTTTCAGCTTCGCTTCGAGGTCCTGCATGTCGGAGTGCCTGTACACCATGCGTTTTGCTTTCGCCATGCGGCAGCCGTCGATCAGCGAGGCGTGGTTGAGCGCGTCGCTCACCAGCACGTCTTCCGCCCCGGCGATGGCGGGAATCAGCCCGGTATTGGCCGTCCAGCATGATACGTAGGTGAGCGCGGCTTCGGTGCGGTGCAGTTTAGCCAATGCTTTTTCGATGTCGTCATGGATGGAAAACGTGCCACAGATGAAACGGACCGACGCCGTTCCAGCGCCGTATTTCGCAAGCGCGTCCTGTCCGGCCTTGATCAGCTCCGGGTGGTCGGCAAGCCCCAGATAGTTGTTCGATGACAACACGAGAACCTTGCCGCGCTCCTCCATCGTCACTTCCGGGCCCATGGGGGATTCGATGTAACGGAAGGTTTTCAGCGTCCCGGCTTTTTCCATCCCGGCGAGTTCGGCTTTCAGCGAAGCTTCGAAGTTTGTGTTCATAACTCGCTCCAGTCCAGCACCACTTTTCCCGACTGGCCGGAGCGCATGACGTCGAAGCCTTTCTGGAAATCCCTGTAGGAAAAACGGTGGGTGATGACGGGCGCGACGTTCATTTTGCTTTGCAACATGGCGGTGAGTTTGTACCAGGTTTCGAACATCTGGCGGCCGTAGATGCCTTTGATGATGAGGCCTTTGAACACCACGGCATCCCAGTCGATGGACGTATTCGTGGGCTGGATGCCCAGCATGGCGATCTTGCCGCCGTGGACCATGCTGTCGATCATCGAATTCAGCGCTGCGGGATTCCCCGACATTTCGAACCCGACGTCGAAGCCTTCGGTCATGTGCAGGCGTTTCATGACGTCACGCAAAGACTCGCGGGCGACGTTGATGGTGGCGGTCGCGCCCATGTCGCGTGCAAGCTTCAGGCGGTATTCGTTGACATCGGTGATGACGATATGTCGCGCGCCCATATGCCGCGCCATGACTACCGCCATGACGCCGATGGGGCCTGCGCCCGTGATAAGGACATCTTCGCCGACGATATCGAAGGAGTTGGCGACGTGCATGGCGTTGCCCATCGGATCAAAGATGGCGAACATTTCTTCCGGCACGTCGGGGCTGCACGGCCAGACGTTTTCCATCGGCACGGAGATGTACTCGGCGAACGCGCCGGCGCGGTTTACGCCGATGCCGGTGGTATGCGCGCAGAGATGACGGCGCCCGGCGAGGCAATTGCGGCAGCGGCCGCAGACGATATGTCCTTCGGCGCTTACAAGGTCGCCCGGCTTCAGGCCGTGGACGTTGCTGCCCACCGCCGCGATGCGGCCCACAAACTCATGGCCGATGACCATCGGAACATGGACGGTTTTCGCCGCCCAGCTGTCCCAGTTATAGATGTGGACGTCGGTGCCGCAGATGCCGGTTTTGCTGACTTTGATGAGAACGTCGTTGATGCCGTATTCCGGGCGGGGAACGTCTTCGAGCCAGATGCCTTCTTTTGCCTTCGATTTGACCAGTGCTTTCATGGTTAAAGCTTATACTATAGAAACCGGGCCGCTGCCAAGGAGGGAGTGGGGGCTAGCGCGTGCACAAAATAGCGTCGGTATCGTCCACGCTTTCCCCCCGTTCGATACGGTAGATTTTTGCGATGCAGCGCGTATAGCCCTCGATCAGGACTTCGGCGCCGATCTGCGTGTCCCATGCGAAGATAGGGTAGCCGGTAAAGGGTACGTCCTCGGGGGTCTCCACCATGCGGCGTGCGGCGTTGCGCGGGTCGTGCCACGTTTCCGGGTCATAGGAACCTTTCAGGAAATCGCCGATCTTCACGGGGTAATCGCGGAAGCCGATGCTCGGGGTGACGAAGAGTTTTTCCAGCACCACTGGTGGCAACTTGATCCAAACGAACCCGGCGGCAGGGTCGATGTATTTATCCATATGCGCTTTGCGCCGGATGCGCAGCAACGCGATCAGCTCGTCCTCATGCGCGGGCGAAAGCGGGGGCAGGGGGCGCCGCGCCAGCGCGCGGGCAAGCTCGTCGCTCAATTGGTTTTCATAAGCATGCCGCCAGCGCGGGCTCACGGCTTCAGCCAGCGCCCACGAAAGTAAAACGTCGCGTTTGGAAAGGGTCATTTGCCGTAGTCGCAGGTGTGATATCAGGCAAGCTATAGCACGGTGGCGGGCAATGGTAAAATGGTGGCGGATGAGGGTATAAGCCGATACATAAAAAACAGCTAAAATGCCATTTTGAGACGGCCTCGCTTTGTGCCGCCTGATAACCCATTGAAATGGTAAAATACCACGATGAGGCGCCGATTATCCGCAATATTTCGCACCCGCTCAGGTAGAAAAAATGCTAGTATATCTGGAGACATCGGAGGATTTCATGGTCGATAAGGAAATGGCGGTTCTTGCCATCGACGATTACAGTAAAATGCGGCAGGTCGTTCGCCTTCTCCTGAAAGACCTGGGATTTTACAATATCGACGAGGCTGCCAGCGCTGACGAAGCGATGGACAAACTGCAGGAAAAAAATTACGGCCTGATTATTTCCGACTGGAACATGCCCGGTATGACCGGTCTGGAGTTGCTCAAGCGCGTGCGCGATACGGCGGCGATGAAAGACACGCCGTTCATCATGATCTCCGCCGAGAGTAAGCCGGAAAATATTTTGAGCGCGCGCGATGCGGGCGTGAGCAGTTATATCGTGAAGCCGTTTACCGCCGAAACGCTGAAGTCGCGGATGGTCGGCGTTTTCGGCACGTTCTGAACGAAGATCCCAGGATTGATGGTATAAAAACTAGCGCAGCGAGGCGACCTGCGCCGGATCGGTTTCGCTGACCAGGCGTTCAAGCGCGGCGATGACGCCGTCGACGCCTTTATCGGCGGCGAGCTTCCCGAATTCCGAGCGGTGCGTCTGCAACAGGCTCACGCCTTCGATGACGACGTCGATGATCTTGTTGCTGTGGGGGCGCTCGTCGACGAGGTAGTCGACGCGGATGCTGGTGTCGTTGGAAAACTGCACTTCCGTGCGCGCGGTGAAGCGGCTGTCGCCGTCGCCGTTGATGCCGACCATTTTGATGTCGCGGATTTTGCGGTCGGAATTTTCAGCATAATTGGAAATGTAGATGTAGGCGAGGTAGCGGCCATACAGCTTCGTATATCGCTGGCGCTGTTCTTCCGTGGCGCTTCGCCATGCGTTGCCCAGCACGAATTTGGCGATCCATGCCGTATCCACCATGTCGGCGAAGCCGCGTTCGAGATTGGAAATCCTGTCGTGCGCCTGCGTTCTCTGGTCTTTCAGCACCGACAGCACGGCGTTGGACATGGTATTGACCAGCGCCTGCCGCGACTCGGCATCCTTCGCCCATGCGCCGTCGCCCGCCGCGCACAGCGCCAGCGCCGCAACCAGCGGGAGGTATTTCAAACGCAGGATATGACCGAATTTCATCATAGCAATATATAGCACAACCGTTCTTAAATCTTAGTAAAATCGTGCATTAAAAAACAATGGCATTTTAGATAAATGCGGTTCATTTCCGGCGCGGAATGGCCTTAAGCTGGAATATGAAAATAATAGAGCTTATACAATCGTTTATGCATTATTAATAATCGTATGGTACGCTTGAGCGCTATAACTAAAATTGGATCAGCCGATGCCAAAAATAAGAAGAATATATACCACACTGCTCTGCAGTGCGGCTGTACTTTACTTCCTATATTGCATGATTATTCCACCTAACGGGGCACAATCATTTCATGATGTGGTGGGAAATTGGCTGGTAGTTGGAATATCTGGCTGCTTTGGACTCGCCATGATTATGCCGCTGATCAGGCTTTATGCTAATCAGCGTATTTCCGAACGTGCTGGAATTATAGCCCGATGCATGTTTGCGGGGCTGGGTTTTATTTTACTAGGGTGTTGGGCTTACGGTGAGAAAGATCGCTTCGCTGCGTTACCTGTGACTCAGGTAGAAGCACAAGTGACAAAATTAAACGCTTATAGCCGGTCTGGTTTTCGTCCGCTTTGGCCAAGGAGTAGAAGGTATAGCGTAGAGTACAAATATGCTGACCAATCAGGAGCGCATTATATAAGCGGAGACGTTGTTTATGACGGCTCAACATGGCGGCGTCTCAAACTAGGCGGCCCCATTCCGGTAAATTATCTGCAAGCGGATCCAAAAGTTAGCAGAATGATTGCTTACAATCATGAGCGGGCAAACCGGATAAAAGGATTTTTTGTTCTCCTTGGGGTAGGAATTATGTTTAGCACTGGCTGGTTATTACGTTTAAAAAAGGAAGAAACTCAGAAAATAGACGCCTGGCTTACGAAAAGAGCTGTAGAGAAAGATGGAAAACAGTACAAATAGCGCGAACCGTCGCTACCCTTTAGCCGAAGCGGCCTTAAACCGAAAATCGCAAACTGTTTGAAAATGGTGCCCCGAGCCGGAATCGAACCAGCGACACAGGGATTTTCAATCCCTTGCTCTACCAACTGAGCTATCGGGGCATGCAAGGCGGGCTGCCGAAAAGAGCCTTGGTTTATAGGAGAACGTGGCGGGTTTGTCTACTTCAAGTTATTGCGTATAAAAATCAATAATATAACGCCATTCTGGACAAGCGCGAAATTCGGGCGCAGTATCGTTTTATGAGCAGCGCGCCATCGCATAATGCGCTCCTCCCCGATTCCGGATTACGCTGGCTATATATCGATTTCAACAGCTATTTCGCGAGCGTGGAGCAGCAACTGCGCCCCGAGCTTCGGGGCAGGCCAGTGGCCGTCGTGCCGGTGGCCACCGACGCCACCTGTGCGATCGCCGCGAGCTACGAAGCCAAGGCTTTCGGCGTCAAAACCGGCACGCCGATTTACGAAGCGCGGCAGATGTGCCCCGGCCTTGTCTGTGTGCTGGCGCAGCACGAGCGCTATGTCGAATACCACCACCGCATCTTAGAGGAAGTCGATCGCCATATTCCCGTAAGCGCCGTGTGTTCCATCGACGAAGTGGCCTGTCGCCTGATGAAAAACGAGCAATCGCTTGGGCAGCTGGCGCAGATCGCGGGCGCCATCAAGCGCGGGCTTGCGCAGAACGTTGGGGAATTCGTGAAATGTTCCATCGGCGCTGCCCCCAACCGCTACCTCGCCAAAGTCGCCACCGATCTGAAAAAGCCCGACGGGTTCACCGTTATCACCGCGCAGGATCTGCCGCATAAGCTGTTTTCGCTTAAATTGCGCGACCTGCCGGGCATCGGCTATAGCATGGAGCGGCGATTGCTTACGGCAGGCATCGGCGACATGCAGGCGCTATGGGCGCTGAACGCACCGCGCATGCGTAAAATATGGGGCAGCATATGGGGCGAGAAAATGTGGTACCTGCTGCGCGGCGCCGATCTTCCGGAAGAGGAGACGAAACGCAGCTCGGTGGGGCATAGCCACGTCATGGCGCCCGAACTGCGCGACCCCGCACGCGCGCTATACGTGGCGCGGCGGCTGACGCTTAAGACCGCGAGCAGGCTTCGGCGCATGGGGTATTACGCATCGTGCTTCTCGCTTTCCGCACGGCTGGAAAGCGGCCCGCGCGTGGGCTGGGAGGCCCGCTGCTACCGCGCGCAGGATTCGCTGACTTTCCTGCAACTGCTTGGCGAAGGATGGCAGGCCATAATGCGTGAATCGTGCGGCGCGCGTATCAGGAAAGTATCGGTAACCCTGTCGGGGCTGATCGCCGCAGACGCCCTCCAGCCGGAACTTTTTTCCGAACTCCCCGATGTCGATCTGCACCAGCGCGACAAGGCCGAGCGCATGTCGCGCGCGCTGGATAAAATCAATCACCGCTTTGGTCGTGATTCGGTCCTGGTGGGAATGCTCCCTTCGCAGGGCCGCAGCTTTTCAGGCACGAAAATCGCCTTTACCCGCGTGCCCGACCGGGAGGAATTCCTGAAATGATCAGCAATCGCCCGCCGACAGGCAGCGCGTAATCCTGTCGGCGATGGCATCCGCCATAAGGTCGTTACCCGCCTTGTTCAGATGACAGCAGGTGTCAACATATACCGGCTCTTTAACGTCTTTATAGAGCGCGGTAAGGCTGTAGGCATAGACCCCGTTTTCGCGCAAAGCCGGGATACGCTGTTCAAGCAGCGGGTAGATGGCGCGTACGGTGTATTCATGCATCGAGCCTGCAATATAAGCATGCTTAAGCTCATCGGGGCTTAATGATTTTGAGTCGCGCACGTATTGATTGGGCTGAAGAAAATGAAAATAGGGGCAGCCGTTAGCTTTTGCCAGTCGGTTCATCTGCAGGCTGCCGTTTTCCCATAGGGTGGACTGGAAATGATATATTTCATTATCGGCGGCCCCTTTCATTACGGTGGGGCCGCTGATGAAACTGGG
>CAZBUX010000009.1:0-17820 GCA_964495185.1 uncultured Rickettsiales bacterium
TATGACTGCGGGAAAGTCCAAAGCGACCAATCAGGACAATGCGCCGAAAGCGGAAGACAAACCCGCCGTCGACGCTACGCAATCATCGCCTGAAGCTCCGGATACCGGCGGCGAGACGGTGCAGGTTGTAAAACCGTTGCGCCTTGGCGAAAAGCTGGAGGCACTCGGCCTTATTTCGCAGGATCAGCTGCTGATCGCGCTGCAGGAGCAGAAGAATTCCAAGAAACTGTTCGGCGCCATCCTCGTTGAGATGGGGTTCATCACCGAATCGGCGCTCGGCGAAGTGCTCGCCGAATCGACAGGCACGCAGCGCTTCGATCCCAAATCGAGCATGCTCGATTCCACCGTGGTACGCCGCATTCCCAAGGAAATCGCCGCGCGCCACAAGGTCATTCCCGTTTCCTATGAGAACGACATTTTAAAGCTCGCCATGGCCGACATCTACAACGTGCTGGCCATCGACCAGGTGCGCCGCCACCTGCCGCGCAACACGCGCATCGTGCCCATCTACTGCACGGAAACCGAAATCCTGGAAATGATCGACCAGTATTACGACTACGAAATCTCGGTCGACGGCATTCTGCGCGAAATCGAAACCGGCATCCGCGACAACACCAAGCTCGACGGACGGCAGGAAGGTTACGTGAACCCCACCGTGCGTCTCGTAAACGCGCTGCTGGTCGACGCCATTAAAACCGGCGCGTCGGATATCCATTTCGAGCCGGAAGGTTCGTTCCTGCGCCTGCGCTACCGCATCGACGGCCAGATGGTGCAGGTGCGTTCGTTCCACCGCGATTACTGGTCGGCGATGGCGGTGCGCATCAAGATCATGTCGGGTATGAACATCGCCGAAACCCGCAACCCGCAGGACGGCCGCATCAGCTACAACGTGCTTGGCCGCGAAGTCGATTTCCGCGTCGCGACCCAGCCCACCGTGCATGGCGAAAACGTCGTCATGCGTCTGCTCGACAAAGCCAAGTCGCTCGTGCCGCTTGCTAATCTCGGCTTCTCCGAGCACAACAGCGAAACGCTGCAAAAGCTGCTCAAGCGACCGGAAGGCATCATCATCGTCACCGGCCCGACCGGCTCGGGTAAAACCACGACGCTGTACTCGATCCTTTCCTACATCAACAACATCGACACCAACATCATGACGCTGGAAGACCCGGTCGAATACCAGCTTCCGCTCATCCGGCAGAGCAACGTGCGCGAAGGCTCGGGCATGGACTTCCTGAACGGCATCAAATCGCTGATGCGCCAGGATCCTGATATTATCTTCATCGGTGAGGTGCGCGACGAGGAAACGGCGCTGATGGCCGTGCGCGCCGCGCTCACCGGCCACCAGGTCTACACCACGCTGCATACCAACGACGCGCTTGGTTCCGTGCCGCGCCTTGGCGATATCGGCGTTCCGGCGCATCTGCTCGCGGGATCGCTCATCGGCGTGCTGGCGCAGCGCCTGTCGCGCAAGCTGTGCAAGGATTGCCGCAAGCCGAAAACCGCGACCGCTGAGGAATGTAAAATCCTCGGCGTCGATCCCGCCAAACCCGTCACGATTTACGAACCGGGCGGTTGCGAGAAATGCAACAACAAGGGCTATCGCGGCCGTATGGGCATCGTCGAGGTGTTGCGCATCGACAAGGGCCTGGAAGAACTCATCGCCACCCACGCCACGCGCCGCGCCATGATGGATTATGCGCTGGCCAACGGTTTTGTCACCATGCAGCAGGACGGTATCGACAAGGTGCTCGCGGGCATACTCGACCTCAAAGAGCTGATCAACACCATCGATCTGACCGACCGGTTATAGCATGCCAGCGTACAAATATTCCGCCATCAACCAGAGCGGCCGCAAGATACGGGGCGTGGTGGTCGCCGACAACGAGCTCGATCTCGAAGAGCGTTTGAAGCAGATCGGGCTCGACCTGATCGAGGCGAGGCAGGCGAAAACCAAGAAATCCTCTCGCTTCAGCAAGGTGAAGATCAAGGACATGATCATCCTTTGCATGCACCTCGAACAGCTCAATCGCGCCGGGGTGCCGCTGCACGACGCGCTGGCCGACGTGCGCGACGCCAGCGAATCGCCGAAACTGCGCGACGTCATGACGGGCGTCTACGAATCGGTAAAAAACGGCGTCATGCTTTCCGAGGCGCTGAAAACCTATCCGCGCATTTTCGACAATGTGTTCGTCGGGCTGGTCAGCGCCGGGGAAAAAACCGGGAACCTCGCGGAATCCTTCCTGCACCTGACCGAGCATATGAAGTGGTCGGGGGAAATCCGCCGCAAGGTAAAAAAAGCCACGCGCTATCCGATCGCGCTGCTCCTGATGATGACCGGCGTGATCGCCACGCTCATGATCGCGGTAGTGCCCAAGCTCGTCAATTTCATCATGAGCCAGGGGTACAGCCTGCCTATCCATACGCGCGCGCTGATCGCCACATCGTATGCCTTCGAGCATTACTGGTACCTCATCCTCGGCACGCCCACCCTGCTTATCATGGGCATTATCACTGGCGCGCGCGTATCGGAGAGTTTCGCCTATAAGGTCGATGCGTTCATGCTCCGCATGCCGGTCATGGGGCCGGTCATCCGCAAGATCGATATGGCGCGTTTTACCCACTTCTTCGCCGTGATGTTCAACAGCGGTATCGATATCCTCGAATCGCTGGAAGCGGCCAAGAACGTCGTAAACAACCGCGTGCTCAAGGACTCGATCGACCTGCTCAAGACCAACGTCACCGAAGGCAACACGCTCACCTCGTCGCTTCGGCTTTCCAACCAGTTCCCTATGCTCGTCATCCGCATGTTCAAGGTCGGTGAAGACTCGGGCAACATGTCGGAGGCGCTCGAGAACATCAACTTCTTCTACAACCGCGAAGTAAACGACGCGGTCGATTCGATGGTCGGCATGATCCAGCCGATGCTGACGGTCGTGATGGGGCTGCTCATTTTCTGGGTTATCGCCGCCGTGTTCGGCCCGCTCTATGAATCCTTCAGCAAGGTGAAGTTCTGACCTATGGCCCGCAAACTTTTGCATGACCATTGCCAAAAGCATGGTATATATGACGGCGGAACAAGGTCATGGCGTTGAAAGCGAAAACCC
This sequence comes from uncultured Rickettsiales bacterium, assembly GCA_964495185.1. Classification (GTDB taxonomy): domain Bacteria; phylum Pseudomonadota; class Alphaproteobacteria; order Rickettsiales; family SXRF01; genus CAZBUX01. The sequence continues at coordinate 3,105 of CAZBUX010000009.1, forward strand.
GCATCAAACTTTCAAGGGAAAAGAAACCCGCCAAGCATAAGCCCTTCAAGGCGGCCAGCGGCAGCCGCTTTGTGCTTCTGATCGGCGACGAGGGCGCTATCCTTATTCACCTCAACGGCAACGCCGTCTTAAGCCGCCAGTATGTGCCCGATACCGGTCCGCAACACCTCGCCGAACTTAAGGAAACGCTGGGCAGAGACCCCAAGGCGCCGCTGATGCTGGTGCTTGACAGCATGGACCAGACCTATGTGCAGCATACCCTGCCGCCGGTGTCCAAGCTCAACGTTGGCAAGCTGATCAAGCAGCGGCTTGACCGCGACTACGGCCCGGACGTCATCAAGGGCGCGCTTCTGCTCGGCCGCGAGGAAAAAGGCAGGCGCGACTGGAATTTCCTTATGATCTCGGTGGAAAAAAGCGCGCATTTTTCCGTCTGGCTGGAATTCACGCAGGCGCTTCCCAACCGTTTCCTCGGCATCTACCTGCTGGCGGTGGAATGCGAAACCATCGTAAAAAATCTCGAACGCGCGATGAACGTGCCGCGCACCGAAGCGCCTTCGCAGTGGAAATTCTTCGTCAGCCATAACAAGGTCGGCGGTTTCCGGCAGGTCATGATCAGGAACGGACGCATGGTGTTTACGCGCCTCGCGCAACCGCTGGCCGAATCCAAGCCCGAAGTCATCGCCGGAAACATCGAGCAGGAAATCCTCAACACTATCGAATACATGAAGCGCCTTTCCTACAATCCGCAGGACGGGCTGGACGTCTATATCCTCGCTTCTGCGGGCGTAAAAGCCGCCATCGACGGCTCGAAATTCGAGGCGCGTAACACGCATCTGCTCACGCCGTTCGAAGTGGCGCAGTATTTTAACATCGAAGGCGCCACGCAGGCCACCGACCAGTTCGGCGACGTCATCCTTGCCGCCAGCGTCGGCTGCAGCCCGAAGCACACACTGAAGTTCACCACTCCGCACAGCCAGAAGCTGGATAACCTCCACCAGCTTTTCGTCTATCAGCGCATGGCGGTGGCAGCGTGCGCGCTCGGTATCGTCGGCTATACCGGTTACATGGCCACGGATATCTATACCTACACGGGCGAAATCGAAACCCTCAACCAATCCAGGGCGAACGCGCAGCGCGACAAGGATGCTCTCGACCGCGAGATCAGGCAATCCAACCTCGACGTCGATAAAGTATCCGAAATCATGGATTTCTACGAGGGAATCTCGAAAGAAAGACTGTCGCCGCTGCCGCTTGTTTTTGCCATCCAGCCGCTCACCGGCCTGCCTGCGAGAATCAAGGAAGTTCAGTGGAAGCTTGATACGGCGGCTCCCGGCACGCCCGTGGCTGCGGGAGCCCCGCCCAAGGCGACGGTGATGGTCATGCTCGATCTGGAGGAGACCGGAGGCAACCTGAATAAGCTTAAGGACCAGGCTCGCGAAGTGCTGGAAGCTTACAAAAAAGCGTTTAAGGAATATGAGGTCACCTATACCAACACGCCGCCCGAGCTGCAGGAAGACGGCAGGCTTCAGGTGGATTTCAAGGTGGCTGAAGATAACGCCAGATCCTCCATCGCCAAGGTTGTTACGGTCCAGCTCCTTATCAAGGGCGCCGCGGTGTTGCCCGTTGCCGCTGCCGCAGCCCCCGTCGCCACGGTTACGCCATGACGCAGCCAGCCACCAATATCGGCGACATCAAAAAACGCCTGCTCCTGCATAGCGGCGCGGGGGTGGTGCTGCTTGCGGCGCTCGGAGGGCTTGCCTACTTTGTGATGATAACCGGCGACGAATACATTCAGGAAAAACAGACGTTGGAAAATGCCGTCAATACGGTCAACAACGAGATCAGCACCCTGCGCGCCAAATACGCTAAAGTGCAGGGGAACACGAAGCTTTATCAGGAAATGCTCAGGAAGACCGCCGAAAACAAACTCGACCTCGACCGTCAGGTCATGCGCGACCGGCTCGACGCCTACCGCAGTGAGTACTACCTAAGCAGCCTCACCCTAGCCGTTGATCCGATACAGGAATCGAAGACCGCCCGTGGCGTCAGCAGCACGGTTGTGTCCAGCGAGGTAAGCGTCTCCTTTGGCGCCCTCACCGATGCTGACGTCTATGATATGATGCAATCGATGCAGCGGACGCTTCCGGGGGAAATCCGCGTCACTGCATTTAATATCAGGCAGGAAGGCAAGGTCGACAATGCCGCCATCGCCAACATCGCCAAGGGCGGCGATACGGCTTTCGTGCGCGGCGATATAAAATTCACCTGGTTCGGCATCCGGACCCTCGATAAGACACCTAAAGATCCCAATGCGCAAAAACCGAACTAAATCGCTTTATCTGTTGGCGCTGCTGTTTGCGGCGGGCGTTCCGCATGCCCGCGCGGCTGAAACTATGCCTCCGGCACCGCCGGTGAATGCGGCCCCCGCAGCGGGGATCGCAACGCCTTCCATTGCGCCTGCTCCGTCGCTTCCTGCCCCCGTCGCCATCGCCGATGAGGTGGCGCCCGAGCCTGCAAAAAGCATTTTCTTCTCCGACGCGCAGGTAAACGCGTTACGCGCCGCCATGCGCCGCTACATGGGGCAGGGCGGTATGCCCGGCGATACGATGCTGCCCGAAGGAAACATAGCTGGCGCAACGCCGCAAACCGGAGGCGCTAATCCTGCGGCGATCCAGTATTTCACCTACCCGCAATTCTTCCTCGATTCCCTGATCTACCACTCGAAGGCCGACTGGATCGTGTGGATCAACGACAGGAAAATCACGCAGGAAAACGCCGTCGCCAGCCCCGACCTCCAGGTGCTTGGCATCGACCACGAGAAAGTGACGCTGAAATGGCGCCCGGCCGATATGCGGCGCGTGCAGGATACATGGGCCAGAACCCCGAACGATCAGGTGGATTTTGATCCGCTGGCGGGTACGCTTACCTTTACCCTGCACCATAACCAGACGTTTTCCTCTTACGCCATGAAAGTGCTCGAGGGCAGGGTGACGCCGGTGACGGTCGAAGTGACGCCGGAATCGCAGGCGCTGCGCTCCGGCGCTTCCGCCATCCCCGCTGCCGCCGAAGGTATGGCGGCCCCGGATGCCGAAGGCTCCGGCGAAGGGCTCGGCGGCCTGCTCAACGCCTACCAGAAGCTGGAAAGCCACAAACCGGAACCCACTCCTGAACCTGCCAAGGAAGCACCCTGATGAACGCCTCGCCGATACGTGTCGCCTCCGTCCATAAGTCCTACGCCGACCGGAAAATCCTCGAGGGTATCGATTTCGCCCTGACGCCTGGGGAAATATTCGGGCTGATCGGCGTCAACGGCGCAGGGAAAACGACGCTGATCAAAATCATCCTCGACCTTGCCAAGGCCGACGAAGGCAACGCCTATATTTTCGGTTCACCCACCACCGACATCAAAGCGCGCGAGCAGCTTTCCTACCTTCCGGAAAAATTCCAGCCTTCGCGTTATCTGAAGGGGCTCGAATACCTTAATCTGGCGCTGTCCTATTACGGAAAAGCGCTCGATGCCGATCAGGCACGCGCGCAATCGGGCGGGCTCGACCTCGATCCGGCGGCGCTGGGCGCGCGCGTGGGCAGCTATTCCAAGGGCATGGGCCAGAAGCTTGGCCTGCTCGGTGCGTTCATGGTCGACACGTCGCTTTTAGTGCTCGACGAGCCGATGAGCGGCCTCGATCCCAGCGCGCGCATCAAGCTTAAAAACCGCCTGCTGGAAGTGAAAGCGCAGGGGCGTACGGTTTTCTTCAGTTCGCACATCCTGTCGGATATCGACGAAATCTGCGACCGTATCGGCGTTATCCACGGCGGCAAACTGTTCTTCATCGGTACTCCGTCGGAATTCAAGGCGCGCTACGGCGAAGCCTCGCTGGAAAAGGCCTTCCTGAAGTCGATTCAGGCGTAAAATCTAAAATTGCTGCTTGTTGATGATGCCGAGCCCCGTGGGCATTTCCTGCGGCGACTTGCTCATTTCCAGCTGCTTGAGCGCAAGGCGCAGGTTGGCGGGATTATCGCATTCCGCGAGCGCTACGGCCTCGGTGATCTCGCCCGCGGTAAACAGCTCGATCAGCGCCTGTTCGAAGGTCTGCATGCCTTCGTTGCGGCCGCGCTCCATCATTTCCTTGATTTCTTTAATGCGTCCTTCCTGAATCAGGCTTTTGATCAGGCCCTGGTTAAGCAGGATTTCGAGCGCCACGCTGCGCTTGCCATGCGTATTGGGCAGCAGGCGCTGCGACAATATGCCTTTCAGGTTGATAGACAGGTTTAGCAGCACCTGCTTATGCTTTTCCTCCGGGAAGAAATTGATGATGCGCTCGATGGCCTGGTTGGCGTTGTTGGCGTGCAGGGTGGCGAGGCACAGATGCCCGGTTTCGGCGAAGACGATGGCGTGTTCCATCGTTTCCTTATCGCGGATTTCGCCGATGACGATGACGTCGGGCGTCTGGCGCAGCGTGTTTTTCAGGCCGATGCCGAACGAATAGGTATCGATGCCGACGTCGCGCTGGGTGATGATGCAGTTCTTGTGCTCGAGAATGAATTCGATCGGGTCCTCGATGGTGACGATGTGCCCGGAGCCGTGCAGGTTGCGGTGCTCAAGCATGGATGCAAGCGATGTGGATTTCCCCGCGCCCGTCGGCCCGACGATGATGATCAGCCCGCGTTTTTCCATGATCATGTCGCCGTAGATTTTCGGCAGTGAGAGCTGCTCCAGCGTAGGGATGACGCTTTCGATGCGGCGCATGACGATACCGGTCTGCTGCCGCTGGCGGAACATATTGACGCGGAAGCGCGCGCGGTTTTCCCAGTAGACGGCGGTGTTGAATTCCAGCGTCGAATCGAATTCGTCGATGACGTCTTCGCTCACCAGCGCCGACAGCACGGTGCGGACATCCTGCTCGGTCAGCTTCTCGCTGCCGTATGGCTCGATTCTCCCGCCCGTGCGAAACGACGGCGCCGCACCGACGGTGAGGTAAAGGTCGCTCGCCCCGCGGTTGATGAAATCGTCGATGAGGGCTTTGGTGTCTATGGTCATGGCGCGCCGTTAGAACGTGTGACCGGCGCTTTTACCGCCGCTGGCGTTTCCGCCGCCGGATGCCGCACGTTTGTTGCCTGCTGCCGCCAGCGGGTCCGCGCCTTCGGCATCGTCCGACGAGGAACTGGCCAGTGCCGTGCGCGCCACCGCCTCGGTGATGATGTTCTGCTCCATCAGGCCGAAAATACAATCGCGCATGGTCTGCATGCCGAGCTTGCTGCCCATCTGCATCATCGAATAAATCTGCGGGATCTTGGCTTCGCGGATGAGGTTGCGGACAGCGCCGGTGGCCAGCATGATCTCATGTGCCGCCACGCGTCCGCCGCCGGTGCGTTTGAGCAGCGACTGCGTGACCACCGCTTCGAGCGATACCGAAAGCATGGCGCGCACCATCTCCTTGTCGTTGGCGGGGAATACGTCGATGATACGGTCGATGGTTTTGGGCGCCGAGCTGGTGTGCAGCGTGCCCATCACAAGGTGGCCCGTTTCCGCCGCAGTAAGCGCAAGCTGGATGGTTTCGATGTCGCGTAATTCGCCGACGAGAATGACGTCCGGATCTTCGCGCAGCGCGCTTTTGAGCGCCTTGGCGAACGACTTGGTGCTCTTTCCCACTTCGCGCTGGTTGATCAGCGATTTCTTGGAAACGTGGATAAACTCCACCGGGTCTTCGATAGTGATGATGTGCTTGCCTTCGTTGGCATTGATATGGTCGATCATGCCCGCCATGGTGGTCGATTTGCCGCTGCCGGTAGGCCCCGTGACGAGGATCAGGCCTTTATGCAGGTTGCACAGTTTTTTAAGGATGGAAGGCGCGTTTAAATCCTCCAGCGAGAGAATCTTGGTCGGGATGGTGCGCAGTACCGCCGCCGGACCGTTGAGCGTCGTAAACGCGTTGACGCGGAAGCGCATGTCCTTGCCAAGCGAGATGGCGAAATCGATTTCAAGCTCGCGCTCGAAATCGGAGCGCTGTTGTTCGGTCATGATCGAGTAGAGCATGCGCTTGACGTCGTCGGCACTCATGGCCTGCCCGTCTTTATAAGGCGTCATTTCGCCGTGGATGCGCAATACAGGGGGATTGTTGGTCGACAGGTGAAGGTCGGACGCTTTGTTCTTATCTGTGAAGATAAGCAGGTCGGTGATTTCCATGCGAAGACCTTATAAGTGCGGGGGACGTTGCGCTTAAGGTCTATTAGAGCTAATAAAAGTTAATCTTTCCTGAATTTTCTGAATGTTCCCCGGGATCGTCTCGCCGCGCCTGCTGGCGTCGATAAGTTGCTTGTAGAGCTTGCCCGCCTCATCGTATTTCTGTTGTTTATCCAATATGATGGCCAGATTGTAACGGTAGGTGAGGTTCTCCGGCGCCAGTCCCACGGCCTTGAACATCTTGCCGCTGGCCTGCTCTGTATCGCCAAGTTTCTGGTAAATAACCGCCATTTGCGCCGGGATGGGGCTGAAACCGGGGTTGGCGGCTTCCAGCTTTTCCAGCTGCGTCAGCGCTTCCTTGGGGGCTTCGTCGGCGAGCAGTACGAGGAAGTTATTGAGCGCGTCACGGTTGTTCGGGTCGATGCCGAGCAGCTTGCCGTAGAGCGGTCTTGCCATATCGATCTGCCCGGCGCGGTGGTAGGTGGTGGCCAGTCCGAACAGGGCGCTTTTATTCTTTGGCTCGTTGGCGAGAATGTTTTTGTAAATCTCGATGGCGATCTGCGATTGTCCGGCGATCAGCGCGTTATAGGCTTTCTCCAGCTCGTAATCGAAATCGACGGCGCGTTGCTTCACCTCGATCTTGATGCCCATGGCCTCGCTCTGTTCGGTGGTGGTGGCGCTGGTCATGCCGCCCATGGCTTCTTCGGTATCTTTGCTGCGGTCGATATCGATCGGCTCGCTGCTGCCCTTCTTTTTCTTTTCCGGGTGAGCGGCGATTTTTTTAAGGATTTTCTCGCTTTCAGCGCTCAGCGACGGAGCGGGTTCGCCGCTTGCTTCCGTCGCGGGCGGCGTTTTTACGGGCTCAGGAGCCGGCGGCGCTTCGGCTACCGGCGCGGGCGCAGGTTTCACCGCTTCGGCTTTCACCGGTTCGGGTTTCGGGGCTTCGACGACGGGCGCAGGCGCGGGGTTCGGCGTTTCCGCTTTTGCCGGTTCGGGCGCGGGTGCGGTAGTGTGCTGCATCGGCGCGGGCGCCGCGGAAACGGAAGATGCGGGTTTCTGCAATTCGGCGTCGAGCGCCATGGTGCCGCTGGCGATTCCGGCCGGAGGAACGGGTGCGGCGGACGCGGCGGGCGGCGGTGGAGGCGGGGGCAAATCAGGGATCACCGGACCTGCGGCGTTCGCCGGTACGCTCACCTGCGTTTCCTCTTTAGGCTTTTCAGCGGGGGCTGGTTGTGCAGGCGCCTCCATGAAATCTCTGGGAAGTTCGGGAATCAATGGCGTCGGGGCGCCGGCGGCCGGAGCGAGTGCAGCCAGTTGCGCGGGATCGGCTTCCGGTTCCGCTGCGGCAAGCGCGATCGGTTCAGGCTTCGCGGGCGCGGGAGTATCGAATAACGCCAGCACCGAATCGGCCATGCCCGCCAGGGTGCTGCCTGCCGTCGTGAGCGTTTCACCTAGATTGAAGCTGGGCACGAGTGTGGGGGTTGCGGGCGCATAGCGCTGCGTGGTTTCTATCGGTGCGGGGTTAGGCTGCACCTGCGGCCGGGGCGCTGCGGTGACATACGTACCGGAGCGCGCGAAGGGACGGCGTTGCTGCGCCGCTTCCTCGATATTGGGTATGGTGATACGAAGCGGCTGCGATTGTGCGAGCATGGAGCGGATGGGCTTGCGCGTTTCCGCTACTTGCGTTTCCGGCTGTTGTTCGCTTGCTTCCAGCCGCGCGTTCAGGCGCTTGCGCTGATAGGGATTGAAATAGGGATCGGGCCTGGCGCCCGCGCTCTGGCGCGGCGGCTGGCGGTTACTGTAGGTGAGCGTTTCCGCCGAAGCGCCGGACGGCATTTGCGACAGTACAAGCGCCACCAGCGCCACTCCGTGTAGCATGCGAAATTTCAATGCGATGCGATCGGCCATGCCATCAATATCTTGTAGTCACTTCCAGATTAAATACATACACCACGCCCGCCATTAAAAAAACATTAAAAATACAAAACAAGTTTGTTTCATATCGTTTTTTGTAACATGCCTGCGCGCAGAGAGATTCCGGCACGCTATTTGCTTTATATCCGTCTATGTATTCACGTATCGCCATAGCCTTGTTTTTCGCCGCGTTCCTGAACACGCAGGCCCGCGCTTGCGAAGATCAGCCTGTTGCCGCCGCCGCGCCGGTTAATGCGGCGCAGGTTGCATCCGTCGGTAAAGCGCGCGCGGCGACGCCGAAAGAAGCTCCCGCCGGTTCATGGAATAATCAGGCGAAATTTTTCCCGCTCTCAAAAGCCAAGGTCGTGCCGCGTGCGGTGCGCTCGACCCATGCGATGGCGAGCCCGCTCGCGCCTGCGGCTCCGGCGCTGATGCCGTGGCAGGCCCCTGCCGCTGTCACGCCCGCACCGGCTGCGAACGCCGCCGCCAGGCCGATGCTTTCCCCCGAGCAGGCGCAGAAGCTACTTTCTGTTTATCAATAACCGCAAAGCTGCTAAAACCCGGCCATGTCCACATGGTTCGCGCTAGCAAAGCCCCTGCTGTACCGCCTCTCGCCGGAAACCGCGCATAAGCTCGCCGTCGCTGCGCTTTCGGCCCGTCTGCTTCCGCCTGCGCGGGTGCGCCGCCACGTGTCGCTGGAAGTCCGCGCGCTGGGTAAAATTTTTCCAAGCCCTATCGGCCTTGCCGCCGGTTTCGACAAAAACGCCGCCGCACCCGACGCGCTGCTCGCGCAGGGTTTCGGCTTCGTCGAAACCGGCACGGTGACGCCTAAACCGCAAGGCGGCAATCCCCGTCCGCGTATTTTCCGGCTGGTGGAAGACGAAGCGGTGATCAACCGCCTCGGTTTCAACAACGGAGGCCTCGACCGCTTCACCGCTAACCTTGCGCGTCGCAACCGTAATTCCGGCATTGTCGGCGCTAATATCGGCAAAAATAAAGATTCCGGAAGTGCTGCCCATGATTACGTGCAGGGGCTGAAATCGGTCTATCCCTATGCCGATTACATCACCGTCAACATTTCCTCGCCCAACACGCCGGGCCTGCGTGCCCTGCAGAAAAAAGAGGCGCTCGCAGAACTCCTGCAGGCGATCTGCATCGCCCGCGATGCTTGTGCCCGCGAACATCGCCACCGCGTGCCGCTATTGCTTAAAGTCGCGCCCGACCTGGGCGTGCAGGAGATGGAAGATATTGCCGCCGTCGCGCTCGACCTTGCGCTCGATGGCCTCATTGTGAGCAACACCACCATCGCACGCCCGGATTCTCTGAGGAGCGAACACCGTGCTGAAACCGGCGGGCTTTCAGGCAGGCCGCTCTTCGCTCCGTCCACTGAAGTACTGAAACAATTCTACCGCTTAACCGGTGGAAAACTCCTGCTTGTCGGCGCGGGCGGCATCGCCTCCGCCGAAGACGCCTACGCCAAAATCCGCGCCGGGGCAACGCTCGTGCAGCTCTACACCGCGCTCGTCTATCAGGGATTCGGGCTGGTTACGGAAATTGAAAACGGGCTGGCCGAACTTTTGGAGCGCGACGGCTTTTCGCATATCGGCGAAGCGGTGGGCGTGGACGCTACTTAGCTTCCTTTTTTTCTTTCACTTTTTCCTTCTCCGGCTCGTCCGTCGCTTCGCAGGCAATCACGGTGATGTCGTAAACCGGGTGCTCGATGCCTGATAGTCCCGGGCTTGAGGAGAACATCCAGCCGGTGAAAATGGTATGCGGAGGCTCGCCCGGTTTCAGTTCAGAAATTTCCAGCAGTGCGGCGTTTTCTGGCAGCTCCTCCGGCGGGGATTTCCAGCATTTGCGCGCGACGATCTCCAGATTGCCGAAGCGCATGGCGCTGCCCACCGCGCCTTCGAGCTTCGAGACTTTGCCGGTGACTTTGTTCAACCCCTGCAGCACCACCGAATAATATTCCGGTGCGGGAGCGGGTGTGTCGACGACTTCGATGGCTTTGGGTTCGGGTCTGGCCGCTTCGGCGGCCAACGCCATATGCGGGCAGGCAAGGACGATCAATGCTGCGAGGAGACTGCGCACGCGCTATTGCACGGATGTTTTTTTGTCGTCTTTATCGACGCCGCCGCCGCTGAACATGAACTTGCCGATCAGCTCTTCAAGATTCACCGAGGACTGGTTGATCTTGATCTCGCCGCCGTCGGCGAGCATTGCGTCGTCGCCGCCGGGGGTGATCTGGATGTATTTATCGCCGAGCAGCCCGGAGCTTACGATTGCCGACGAGGAATCTTTCGGGATTTCGGTAGCCTTGCGGATCTGCATGGTGACGACGGCTTTGTAATTCTTGGGGTCGAGGTCGATGCCCGACACCACGCCGACTTTCACGCCGCCGATGCGGATGTCGCTGCCAAGCCCGATGCCCGATGCGTTTTCGAATCCGCCGCGCAGCGTGTAGCCGTCCTCGACCTTCATCTGGCTGCCTTCATAGGCGAACATCAGGAACGCCCCGGCCACCACAAGGACGACCGCCCCCATCAGCGTTTCGAGAATGTTTTTTTGCATCGGCGTACCTTTTTGCTTGTTTATGCCCACAAGGAATAGCAAAAATAAGGGAGTTTCAACATAAAAAATGTGAATCATGTATCCGGCGCTTAAGCTGCTTCGACCCAAGCAATGGATTAAGAACGGTTTCGTTTTCGCGCCGTTGTGCTTTTCGGGCAAGTTCACCGAGCTTGGCGCCTGGGCCACCACGGTCACCGCCGCCCTCTATTTCCTCGCCATCGCCTGCATCGTCTACATCATCAACGATATCCGTGACGTGGAGGAAGACCGACTCCACCCCATCAAGAAAAACCGTCCCCTTGCCGCCGGGAAAATCACCATTCTTCAGGCGGGGTTTATCGCCTGCGGGGTTGCGGCGGTCGCCGTCTACCTCGCCACCATGCTGCCGGCGGCCTGCACGTGGGTGGCGGCGGCCTATCTCGGCTTCAACGTGCTTTACACCTTTTACCTGAAAAAAATCGCCATCGTGGACATCTTTTTCATCTCCGTCTGTTACGTGCTGCGTGTGCTGATGGGCGGCTATGCGCTCATGGTGACCATATCGCCGTGGATCGTGCTGGCGACGTTCCTGCTGGCGCTTTTCCTTTCGGCGGGCAAGCGCCACCATGAAGTGGGCTTCGAGGATTACGCCCGCAGCAAGCCCAACCTCCAGCACTACAACCGCAACCTGCTCGACCGGACGCTTACTATCTCTGCCTGCGCGTCGCTGATGACCTATGCGATCTATGCCGCGGAAGTGGCGCAGCGTACCGGCAAGATGGAAATGATCTACACGGTGATATTCGTTGCGTTCGGCCTGTTGCGCTACCTGCAATCCATCTATGTCTACGGCAAGGGCGGCGAGCCTGAAACCATCCTGCTTAAAGACAGGATGCAGATCGTCAATTTCCTGCTGTGGCTGGTGGTGACGCTTACGATTATGTTTTAGGACAGCCATGATAGGCCTTAAGCGCCTGCAGCCGTGATTCCACCCTGTTTTGCTCTGGCGGGGACTGTGCCGGATGCCGTACTGCGAACGCCAGCCGACCAAGCACCAAAGCGCCGGTTTCAGGCAGGTAATGTTCGGGGTCACGGTAAAGATTGTCATCCATCACCACGCCATGCATGAGGCTGAAATCCACGATGCGGGCGTTGGCATGGCCGCCAAGCAGCGCCATGATGCGTTCCTGCACGAACACCCATTGCAACCTTTCGGCGGAATCGTATTGCGACAGGTTGAACGGCGGAAAGAAAAAGACGAATTTCGTTTTCTTGTGCATGCTTAGCAGCGGCACGAAATTAGCCGCCACCGATTGCGCCTGCGCTTCGATGACGGCCTGCTGCGTATCGTCGGGCGAGAAGCTTTGCGTAATCATATGGCAGGGCAGGCGGGTGCGTTTGAACGGCGCGGGGGCAGTCGTGTAGGTTTCATACCAGCGCCCGACTTCGCCGAAATCGTCTTTCCCGCGCCCGTTGACAATCTTCAGGCTGAATTCGAATACTTCCGGCGACAGCGCGTAATGCAGCCCTGTAAGCGCGTTATCCTCATAAAGCCAGTGCGGGAACGCGGCTTCGCGGTGCGTGTCCCCCGGATGCAGTGCGAAGCTTGACAGTTCGACCAGCACCACGCCTGGCGCATTATGCGCAAGGTAAAGCCGCGTAAGCGCCGCCAGCTCATACGGCGTGCCGCCTGCAATCGAAAGCCTGAGTCCCGTTTTTCCAAACGCTTTCTGGATAGTACCGGCGTTCTCGTTCTGCACACGCGAGGTGCCGAGCAGCACGACGTCCGCTGGAAAATGCCGTGCGGCGGCGGGCATCGCCCAGCGCTCGTTTTCCAGCCAGCGCTTGTTTGCCGCGCTTTCCAGCCGGAAATAATGCAGCGGATCGACGATGATATTGGTGCAAACCAACACAGCCCAGCACAGAACCGTAGTGGCGGCGAAACCGAAAAACCAGCGGGCATGGGGTGGGGTGCGCATCGTTAAAACTGCCAGTAGAGAAATTCCGTGGGCTCGGAAAGCTGGTGCAATACGCCAAACAGCAGCAGCGCGAACGCCACGCCTCCCCATGTGCCGCGCAAGGCGTGCCGGACTTTATCCAACCGCGGATTATGCAGGAATGGCCGCTCCACTTCCATCACCGCGTCGTCATGTGCAAACAGGTGCAGCGGGTTGGGAAACAACCAGCACACCGCCCCCGCCACAGCGATATCGCGCCATGCTTTCCCGGAGAGCGCATGTTCTCCGGCAGGCGCAAAACTCACCCAGCGTTCGAGAATGATAAGCGCCGTTTCGATATCCGCCGCACGGAAAAATACCCATGCCAGCATCACTGCGTGGAAGGTAAGCGCCCACGCGCCAACGCGGTGCAGAAGCCCTGCGTTTTTTGCAGGAAACACCGCATTCCAGCCGTGATTCACCGCCAGATAGCAACCGTGCAGCAACCCCCATATCACGAACGTCCAGTTCGCCCCGTGCCATAGCCCGCCGAGGAACATGGTGACGATGAGATTGATGTAACGCCGCCTTGCGCCCTTGCGGTTGCCGCCGAGCGGAATATAGAGGTAATCGCGCAGGAAGCGCGACAGCGTCATGTGCCACCGCCGCCAGAATTCGGTGATGCTGGTGGCGAGGTACGGCGCGTTGAAATTCACCGGAAGCTTCAGCCCGAACAGCGCGGCAAGCCCGAGCGCCATCAGGCTGTAACCTGAAAAATCGAAGAATATCTGTAACGTATACGCCAGTATGCCACCCATGACGTCCGCCGAGCCGTAACCCTGCAATAGCTCCGGTTCTACATCAAAAATTTTTGCCACATGCGGCGACAGCCGGTCGGCGATCAGAACTTTCTGCGTAAGCCCCCATATGAAAAGCGGCATGCCGGTTGCCATGCGCGCAGCCAGCGGGCGCAGCGCTTCGGGGGTGGCCAGCTGCGGCAGGAATTCGGCGGCGCGCACGATCGGTCCGGCGACGAGGTGAGGGAAAAACGAAATGAACAGCGCGTAATCCAGCGGTCTCGGACGCGCGATTTTCCCCTGCCGGTAATCTACCAGCATGCTGATCTGCTCGAAGGTGAAAAACGAAATCCCCAGCGGCAGCAGCACATGCATTTCGAACGAGGTGGAAGCGAGGGAATTGACGATTTCCGTCAGGAATCCCGCATATTTGAAATAGCCAAGCAGCGCGAGGTTGATGGCAATGGGCACGATAATCGCCCAGCCCGCCCGCATCCGCGCAAGCAGGTTTAAGGCCGCGTAATTGATTCCGAGCGAAAGAAACAGCAGCAAAATGAGCGATACGTCGACATAGGCGTAAAAAAACCACGACGCCGCCAGCAATACCAGTTTTCTGCGCGTGGCCGAGGACGCCGCAAGCTCGTGCAGCGCCACCACCGCAGCGAGGAACAGCAGGAAAGGAAAACTGTTGAATACCATGCAGGCTTTAGATTACGGCTTCCACGCTTCATAATCGGCGGTCGCAGGCGCGCGATGGCCGCCTTTGGCGAGGTGTCCCGGGGGGAGGTAGGCGCCAGCGGTGCCGGTCAGGTTCGGCAGGTGCGGTTTTTCCCATGCGTGGTGGCCGGTGGTGTATTCCAGCGGCGGGGCGACATCGTGTGTATAATGCAGCCAGCCATGCCATTCGGGCGGTACTTTCGACGGCTCGGCCTTGCCTTTATACAGCACCCAGCGCTTTCGGCGGCCTTCTTTCGGCGCGGTTTTTTCCTGGAAATAGCGGTTGCCGAAGCGGTCTTCGCCGACGGCGACACCGTGAAAATACGTGTATAGGCGGGTGGTCATGGTCATGGCTACTGCTTACCGTCAAATCGCTTCCGCGTCAATCGACCCATCCAAGGCGCTGTAACTTTTCAAGATTACCTTTGGCCGAAGCTTTTTCGCCGACAGGGATTTTGATGATGTGCCGGGCGTCGTCGAAATCCGCAGTGATTTTCTCGCGGATGATGCGTCCCTTGTAATCCTTGAACAGGCTGATATTCAGCATCGGCGAGGTATATACCTCACTGGAAAAACGCCATTTTTTAAGATCGATGCTGGCCATTTTGTCCGCCCTGTTT
>CAZBUX010000010.1:0-17715 GCA_964495185.1 uncultured Rickettsiales bacterium
CCGAAGAATACCAGCATGAGCCCGCCGAGATCCGCCAGCGAACCGACGCCGAACTTGCTTACCGAATAGGCCATGGCGCCGAACACGCCGAACGGCGCGAGCTTAACGATCAGGCTGATGATGTTGAAGATGACGTGCGAGATGGAATCGATGGCGGCGATGATGGGCTTGCCTTTCTCGCGCATCATGGAGACGCCAGCCGAGAAGAAGAGCGCCACCAGCAGCACCTGCAATATCTGGCCCTCGGTGAAGGCGCTGACGAAGGTGTGCGGTATGATGTTCATGAGGAATTCGGTGGTGGTGACCATGTGCTCGGCGGTCTTGGCCTTGACGGCGGCGAGCGCGGAAGCGTCTACGTTACCCGAAAGCGCCATGCCGCTGCCGGGCTGGAAAATGTGCACGGCGACGATGCCGATGAGCAGCGCCAGCGTGGTGACGACTTCGAAATAGATGAGCGCCTTGATGCCGACGCGCCCGGCCTGCTTCATGTTGCCGATGCCCGCGATGCCGGTGACGATGGTGCAGAAGATGATCGGGCCGATCATCATTTTGATGAGGTTGATGAAGGCGTCGCCCAGCGGCTTGAAATCGGCGCCGACTTCAGGATAGTAATGGCCCAGCGATACGCCGAGCACGACGGCGATCATCACCTGCGCGAAGAGATCCCTGTACCAGGGCTTGCGGGCTTTTGCGGCGGTCATGCTGTGGACACCAAATGCGGCGGGCATTATTTTTTTCTTTGTGATTTTACGTTAAGGGAGGCGCAATCTAACCGCATTTGTGCGGATATCCAAGCAAAAGCGTTATTGCAGCGCAGCAATGAGGCTCGCCATGTCGGCGGGCAGTTCGCAGGAAAAGCGCATGGGCTTGCCGGTGGCCGGGTGGATAAGCCCGAGTTCCTTTGCGTGCAGTGCCTGCCGGTTGAAGGCGGCAAGCGCGTCGCGGGCATGGTCGGGCAAGCTACGGAATACGCTGGATTTGAGCCTGCCGGAGGTGGACTGGCCGTAGACCGGATCGCCTACCAGCGCGTGGCCGATATGGGAGAGGTGCACGCGGATCTGGTGCGTGCGGCCGGTTTCGAGGTTGCATTCGAGGAGGGAAAGGAGTTGCCCGTTAAAAGAAAAAGTTTTGAGGGTTTTGTAATGGGTGGTGGCGGGCTTGCCGCCGGTTTTTAAGACGGCCATCTTCTGGCGGTTCCTGGGGGTGCGCCCCAGACGAGTGCGAGGTAGGTGCGCTTGAGCGTGCGGTCGGCGAGCTGTGCGGAGAGATGCGCGTGGGCGATGTCATGCTTGGCGACCGCGAGCAGGCCGCTGGTGTCTTTGTCGATGCGGTGGACGATGCCGGGGCGCGCCACGCCGCCGATGCCCGACAGCGATGCGCCGCAATGCGCGAGCAGCGCGTTGACCAGCGTATGGTCGGGGTGTCCCGGCGCGGGATGGACGGTCAGGCCGGGCGGCTTGTCGATGATAAGCATGTGCTCGTCTTCGTAGACGATGGCGAGTGCGCGCGCTTGCGGCAGTATGTGCGACGGTTTTATTTCGGGGATGGTGACGGAAAACGCCTGCCCGGGTTTGACTTTCGCGGCGGCGTCGCCAGCGGGTTTGCCGTCGCAGGTGACGCAGCCTTCGTCGATCAGCGCCTGCAGGCGGCTGCGCGAAAGATCGGGCAGCGCGGCTGCGAGGAATTTATCGAGGCGCTGGCCGGAATCGCTGGCGGTGGCGGTGACAAGGTGGTTCATGAGGGTAGTTATGCACGGTTAGAGCGCTAAAATCCAAGGGAAAATAGGCGTTCTGCCATTGTCACAAAAGGTTCATTTGTGCGAACGGGCCGCTTCGGGATAGTATGGAATCGTATAATTGTGCGGGACATACCCTATGAACGACGACGCAAACGCGCCTTTCGGAATGCAGCCTTACAGCATGGACGCCACGCCAGCAGCGGTGGGCGGGGTGCATGGCGGCGCTTCAGCGGAAGCGCATGAGATGGCTGATAGCGGGCGTAACAACCTGCTGACGGATGCCACGCTGCTTACGGTGATCCAACGCCAGCAGCAGGAAGTCGATACGCTGAAGACGTATATGGCGCGGATGTCGCCGGAAGCGCAACTGGTTATCGGGCAGGATTTGCAGACGGCGGAAAACGCGCTGGCGGCGAATCAGGAAGTGCCCGCCGGGGTTATCTCCCGCATCGCCCAGACGGTGAGCCATGAAGGCGGGAAAGAATTACAGCAGGCAACAGGGCAGTTCGCAGAGGCGGTCGCCGGTACGGCGCTGCTCAAGGGCAGTATCGCCGAACAGGTCGAAATGGCCAAGGCGGGCGGACTGGGCGATTTACTCGGGAAATTCAATATGACAGACATACCCGACGGCAGTCAGTTCACCCCGCTGGTAAACAGCGGTATCGGGAATCTGGGGGCGAAACAGGAAGATAAGGGGCAGTCTATAGCTTTTACAGCCTAAAACAATAGGTTGCGATGCTTTTCCTCGGCGGTTTACCCTTGTTACGGATTTGTGACAGCGGCGTTTCCCTTTAATCCCTTAGTCACAAAAGCTTAATTTGCCAAAATTGCATCCGGTATGCCATACTGTGAGCATAGGAGATTAGTTTATGGCACATGACGACAGCGAACACCCCGGACTTGGCGGCTACAGCCGCACGTGGGAGCAAGCTAAGCACGTTATCGGAAAAACGCTCAAGTTTGCCGCATGGGGCGCGGCGATTACGGGCGCGCTGATGCTGCTTTCCCCGGTAGGTGGGATCGCTTCGGCCATCGGCGCAGTCAGCGGGCTTTTTGGCAGTGGTACGGTGGCGGGCGGTATCGGCTCGGCGTTGATCAAAACGCTGGTGGTCGGTGCGGTTCCCGGTGCGGTTATCGGCGGTGCGCTTGGATTGGCTAAAGGTATCGGCGGGGCGGGTAACGCCGCCGACGAT
Source organism: uncultured Rickettsiales bacterium (assembly GCA_964495185.1). Lineage (GTDB taxonomy): Bacteria > Pseudomonadota > Alphaproteobacteria > Rickettsiales > SXRF01 > CAZBUX01. The sequence goes on from CAZBUX010000010.1 coordinate 2,932, forward strand.
GAGGAAGAACGCCGCGTGGCCGCTTACGAGCGCCGCGAAGTGCGTAACGAACGCAAGGAAATGCTGGCCATGCAGCGCGCGCATCAGGGCATCGCCCTTGCACGCGAAGCGCAGGCCACCGGTATCTCGCCGGGCATGATGTTCGGCAAGGGCCAGGGCAGCCAGCGCGGATTGTAACGGAATCTTCACGGGCGCTTCAGGATGCGCCGGAATAAAACGGTAAAATAAAAAGGCGAATTTATGGTTGAGGCAATTAAACACGACATACGCAGCTCGGCGGCGACGACCAGTTGGGAAACCGTCAAGGGCGGCATCCGCGGTACGTTATATACCGGGCTTATCGGTGCGGCCGTGGTCGGCGGTATCGCGGCCGGGCTTACGGCGATGGTGTTCTCGATTCCCGCGGCGCTGGCGGTAGGTGCCGTCGCGGCGGTGGCGGGCGGCGCGTCGGCGATCGGCACGCTTGGCGTGATCGGCGGCCCGATCGGCGCTATCGGCGGATTCTTCCGCGGCAGGCAGCGCGTTGGAGCAGAAAATACAAAATATGCGGTGCGTGAAGCTAAGATCGCTGACGCGCGCGCGCAGGAAGCGCAGATGATCGCTACGATAGGCGCGCAGCAGGGTTACGCGATGGGTTTCGAGCATGGCCAGCAGAAAGTGGTGCATGATATACAGTCGCTCCAGCAGCAGATGCTGCAGCAGGAAATGGCCAAGAGCGTTGCCGCCGGCGGCGGACATGCGGCCAAATGCGGCAAATGCGCCGGAGAATCCAAAGTCGAAGCGGTAGCCAAACAGCGCGAAGCGCAGGCCGCCGCCGGAAATCAGATCGGATAAGCCGTGGCCCTCCCCGAAGCCGCCGGGAAGCTCATGATGGGGGGGCGCGCCTGACATATTGGAATTGTTGCGGCGTTCGGTAAAAAAATGATGTCGGGCATCGACCGGGTGCTCGGGAAGAAAGATGAAACGATAGCGGTATCAGTTCAGGCCGTAACCGAAGTTAAGATTGTTGATCGAATAAGGAAAAATACTATGGCTGAAACAACAACTCCCCCGCCGCTTGCGGCCGCCGAAGAGATTGCCAAAAGCTCCGGCTGGGCGAAAGTCTTTAAGGCCGGTAAAATCGCGGCCATCGCCACCGGTATAGCTACCGCCGTAGTTGGCACCGTCGCGCTTATCGGCGCGTGGTCGAACAGTTCGCGCAGCCGCCGCAAAGCGGAACTTGCGCGTGAGGAAGAACTTCAGGCGTTGCAGTCGCAGGTGCCGCTTGCCGCGCTTGAGACCGGTCCCGCCCCCGGGCGCGCCGAAGGCGAATGGATCAACCGCATCGCCGCCAGCCGCGGCCAGGCGCCCGCGCTTGAGCAGCCGCTCAATCCGAAGATGGAAGTGGTTCCCGAATCGTCCGTGCAGAATCTCGGCGGACGTTAGAATCTCCTATGGCTTTGTCGTTTGCGCCGCATATCGTGGCGCAGAAATTTATTTCCGAGAAAAAAGGCTGGCAGCGGCTTGAAAAAGGCGACCCCGCCGCCGCTCGCGAGCTTGCCGCGATTAAAGAATTGCAGGACGGGCCGGGCTTCAATCACGGGCCATATATGCAGAAGAGTTTTGACGAACGCGCCTTTCCCCGTGGTACGGCGGAAAGCGTCATAGCGATTATGGGGGCGGCGACCGGAGGGGAAGTGAAGGACTTCGTGCTGCTTAGCAAGTCCCCCGACAAAACGCCTTTCCACTACATTATATATGTAGCCGAGGGCGCGCTGGAGAAAACCCGGCAGGTTCTGGGCAGATCGGGCCGTTTTACCGGGGTTTAAGCGGCAGATGCGGCAGGCCCGGAAAACAGCCGTGGCGGGGGCGTAAACTTTGTTTGACACCCGCGTTTTTATAAGTATATTGCCACTCCCTGACCTTTTAACGCGATAGGATTAAACCGTGACTAAACGCATCAACGCCAAATACAAAATCTGCCGCCGCCTCGGCGCGGGCCTCTGGGGCAACGCCAAGGACCCCTTCAACAAGCGCGCTTACGCGCCCGGCCAGCACGGCATCGCAAAACGCAAGAAAACCTCCGATTACGGCACGCAGCTGCGCGAAAAGCAGAAGCTGCGCGGCTACTATGGCAACATCACCGAGCGCCAGTTCCGCGGTATCTATAAGGAAGCCGCCCGCCGCCGTGGCGATTCCGGCGAAAACCTCATCGGTATCTTAGAGAGCCGCCTCGATACGGTCGTTTACCGCATGGGCATCGTGCGCACCCCGTTCGCCGCACGCCAGTTCGTAAACCACGGCCATGTCTGCGTTAACGGTAAAAAAGTTAATATTTCGAGCTACCAGGTGCAGGAAGGCGATGTTGTGGAAGTCCGCGAAAAGTCGCAGCAAATGGCGGTCGTTCTCGAAATGATCCAGAACCCCGAGCGTTCGGTTCCGGAATATATCGAATTCGACAGCAAGGCGCTGAAAGGTAAATACCTCCGCGTTCCGAAGCTTGCCGAAGTGCCGTATCCCGTCGTGATGCAGCCGAACTTCGTCATCGAATTCTATTCGCGCTAGTTTCTAGCTCATCTAATCAAAAAAAGCCGGCAGGGATTCCCTGCCGGCTTTTTTGTTATGTTTTCAGGGGATTGCGCGAGATTCCTCGTAAACTTTCTCACATTTAGGGGCTTGACTCGCCCATCAAATATCAATAATCTCCCATTATTACCCATGATTTCCCATCAATGACCGCCGCCGCAGTTGGGGATGCGGGGTCGCAGGCAGGAAAGCTCCTAAAACTCTTACTCTGGCGCGTGCGCGATGCTGTTTCTTTCGACCTATCATAATCGCCTCGACAAAAAGGGAAGGATCTCCATCCCCGCCCAGTTCCGCGCCGTGCTCGCAACGCAGGAATTCCCCGGAATCGTCGCCTACCGTTCGCCGCTGCACTCTGCCATCGAAGCCTGCGGCATGCAGCGCATCGTGAAAATCAACCAGCGCATCGAACGCTTCGATCCGTACTCCGAGGAGCGCGACGCGTTTGCTACCACCATCTTCGGCGAAAGCGCGCAGCTCGCGTTCGATACGGAAGGCCGCGTCATGCTGCCCGAAGCGCTGATCGAAGCGGCAAAACTCGTCGAGCAGGTGACCATCGTCGGCAAGGGCGAGATTTTCGAGATTTGGGAACCCAAGGCCTTCGAAGCGCAGACCAAACGCGCGCGCGAACTGGTGCAGGCGCGCAAATTCCAGCTGCGGGGGGATGTATGAACCAGCCCCACGCCACGCATTGCCCGACGCAGCAACAGCAGGATTGCGTCGCACGCTTCCTTGCCATACTGGGGCAGCCCTCGCGCCGCCTGCCGCGCAACGATAACGAAAAACGGGGGCGCGCATGAACCGTCCGCATATCCCCGTGATGCTCACCGAAATGATGGGCTGGCTCGCGCCCAAGGATAACGAAACCTATATCGACGGCACGTTCGGCGCCGGCGGCTATACGCAGGCTATTCTGCAGGCGGCCAATTGCCGCGTGTTCGCCATCGACCGCGACCCGAGCACGAAAGTGTTCGCCGAAAAACTCGAAGCGGAATTTCCGGGGCGGTTCGTGTGGCTGCTTGGAAACTTCGCGGATATGTGCGCGCTGGTGTCGGTGCACGGCATCACGCAGGTAAACGGCGTGGTGCTCGACCTCGGCATCTCCTCGATGCAGATCGACCAGTCCGAGCGCGGGTTCTCGTTCAGGAATGACGGCCCGCTCGACATGCGTATGTCGCAGGACGGGATCGCCGCCGCCGATGTGGTGAACAACGCCTCGGAAAGCGAGATCGCGGATATCCTGTATTATTACGGCGAGGAAAAAGCGGCGCGGCGCATCGCCAAGGCCATCGTCGCCGCGCGCGCCGTGGAGCCTATCACGCGTACGCGGCAGCTGGCGGAAATCATCCGCGGCTGCGTGGGCGGCAAGCACCAGAAAACCGACCCGGCGACGCGCAGCTTCCAGGCGTTGCGCATCCACGTAAACCACGAATTCGACGCGATCGAAAACGGCCTGAAGGCCGCGCAATCGCTGCTGGCGCCCGGCGGGCGGCTGGTGGCGGTGACGTTCCACTCGCTGGAAGATCGCATGGTCAAGCAGTTCATGAGCTCCCGTTGCGGAAAACTCGGGGAGCATTCGCGCCACCTGCCTGAAAAACAGGTCAAGCACGAGGCTCCCCAATTTTTTCTGCCCCGCCCGGATAAGAAGACCGCTTCCGCCGAGGAAGCCGCGGAGAATTCGCGTGCCCGCAGCGCCACCATTCGCATGATGGTGCGTGCATCATGAACCGCTTTACCCTCCTTGTTTGGATCGTGGTGGTGGTGGTTTCATCGTTTCTTCTTTACCAGGTCAAATACGAAGTGCAGTCGCTGCGCACCCAGATCGCGGAAACCTCGCGTACGCTGGAGACAGAGCGCGAAGCCCTCAACGTCGTGGCTGCCGAATGGGCTTATCTCAACCGTCCCGAGCGTCTTGAATCGCTCGCGGCCAAGTACCTGAATAATACCCCCGTTACCGTGGGTAGCATCGCCGAGGTCGATGCCGTGCCCTTTCCCCGCAAGGAACTAGCTGACAACAAGGGCGATTCCGCCCTCCAGCCGGTAGTGGCGAGGTGGACCACCAAGAAAAGGCCGATGACGCCATGACGCGGCAGGCGCGCAAGGTCATCGTACGCGAAAGCACCGGCCAGCGGCTGATCGAACAGAGCCGGGTGCGGCTTTTGTGCGTGGCGCTGTTTTTTACCCTGTGCTTCGGCAGTATCTGCGTGCGCATGGTGGAAGTTGCGGTGTGGAACAAGCGTGCCAAGGCAACGATCACGGTCAGCGATCCTGATGAAGGGCGCAGCGAGGAAGTGCCGGTGCAATCGCTGGAGCCGAAACTGCAGCGCGGCGATATCGTTGACCGCAACGGCGTGCTGCTTGCTACCAGCCTCATGACGGCGTCGATCTTCGCCAACCCAAAGGAAATCAAAAATCCGGAGGAGATGGTCGCCAAGCTGGAAAAGGCGCTGCGTATCGACGCTAAGCAGACGCTTAAGCGCATTAAAAGCGGTAAAAGTTTCGTCTGGCTCAAGCGCAACCTGACGCCGAAGGAACAGCAACTCGCCAACAGCCTCGGATTCCCGGGGATTTATTTCCTGCCGGAGGAGAGGCGCGTGTATCCTTACGGCGAACTCCTCTCGCATGCGGTGGGGTATGTGGGCGTGGATAACAAGGGGCTGGCGGGGATCGAAAAACAGTTCGACCGCAGGCTCCGCGACACGGCGCTCAACCGTGAAAAACTTGCGCTTTCCATCGATGTTCGCCTGCAGGCCATCATGCGCGACGAGATCAAGAAAGCGGTGAACGATTACAATGCTATCGGCGGGGCAGGGGTGATCATGGACATTCGCTCGGGCGAGCTGCTTTCGATGGTGTCCCTGCCCGATTTCGACCCGCATAAGCCGATGCGATCGGAAGACGCCACGCGCTTCAACCGCGTGTCGCTGGGTAGCTACGAGATGGGCTCGACGTTCAAAAGCTTCACCATGGCGATGGGGATGGAATACGGCATCGCCAGCATGAAAAGCGGCTACGACACGTCGCACCCGCTGAAAATCTCCACCTTCACCATCAAGGATTCGCACCCGGAAAACCGCTTCCTCACGATGCCGGAAATTTATGCCTATTCCTCTAATGTCGGCACGGCCAAGATGGCGCTCGATGTCGGCATCAAGCGCCAGAAGGCGTTTCTCGAAAAACTCGGTATGATGAAACAGGTGGATATCGAGCTTCCTGAGCGAGCGTCCCCCCTTTACCCGGCCGACTGGAAGGAAATCAACGCTGTGACGATTTCATATGGTCACGGTATGTCGGTATCACCGCTGCACCTCGTGCGCGGGATAGCTACGCTGGTGGGCGACGGCACCGCGACGCGACTGACCATGCTTAAGGACGGCAACAAGGACAGGGAAGCCGGGGATCGCGTCGTCTCCGACGAAACCTCCAGGAATATGCGCCGCCTGATGCGTCTCGTGGTTGACCACGGCACAGGCGGCAAGGCCGACGTGCCCGGCTACCGCGTGGGCGGTAAAACCGGTACCGCCGAAAAAGTGCGGACGGGCGGCACCTACGATGCCGATGCCAAGCTCGCTTCGTTCATTTCGGTCTTTCCTGTCGACGAGCCGCGTTATATCGTGCTGGTCATGATCGACGAGCCCAAGGGCAATAAAGCGACTTACGGATTCGCCACCGGCGGCTGGATCGCCGCGCCCGTGGTCGGAACCATCATCTCCCGCATGGGGCCGCTGCTCGGCATCAAGCCGAAATACGATACGCCCGAGGACGACGCCGAGAAGTTCTGGGTGAACCGCAAGCCGCAAAAACCAAAAGTCGAGCCGGTCGCCGCCCGCCCCGATACCAAGGCTTTCCTCCATGTTGCCACTTACTGAGCTGCTGCGAGTCATCTCCGAAACCACGGATTTCCCCGTTCCCGCCGACGCCACTGTCACCTCCATCACCTCAGATTCGCGGAATGTAGCGCCGGGTAGCCTGTTCGTGGCGATTCGCGGTACGAAAGGGGACGGTGCGGAATACATCGCCAGCGCGCGCGAAAAAGGCGCAGTGGCCGTGGTATGCGACAGGGATGTGAAAGCGGAGGGTGTCCTCGCCATCCGCGTGGAAAACACACGCGGAGCATTGTCGCGTCTGGCGGCGAAGTTTTATCCGCGCCAGCCTGAGCATATCGTGGCGGTCACCGGCACGGACGGCAAAACCTCGACGGTGGATTTCTACCGGCAACTCTGGCACCACATGGGCCGCAAGTCAGCCTCGATCGGCACGTTCGGCGTGCGCAGGGGAGGGGAGGACGCGCTGGATAGCGACGCGCGCACGACCCCCGATCCGGTGGCGCTGCACCATACGCTCTCGGGCCTTGCCTATAGCGGCGTGACGCATGTGGGGATGGAGGCATCCAGCCACGGGCTCGACCAGTTCCGCCTCGACGGCGTGCGGCTGGAAGCGGCGGCGTTTACCAACCTCACGCGCGACCATCTCGATTATCACGGCACCGACGAAGCCTATTTTCAGGCTAAACGGCGGCTGTTCGATACGTTGCTGCCGGTGGGCGCGACGGCGGTGTTGAACCAGGATGACGCGCGGTTTGAGGTGCTTAAGGAAACCTGCCAGAATCGAGGCGTGCGCGTACTCGGCTACGGCAAGGCGGGCGAAGATTTCCGCGTGGCGGGGATTACGCCCAATCCGCAGGGGCAGACGACAATGCTGGAATTGCACGGCAAGCCGGTGAGGCTGGAAGTACCGCTGGTGGGGGCGTTCCAGGTGATGAACATACTGGCGGCGCTGGCACTGGTGGAGGCGACCGGCGGCCAGCTTGAAGAAGCGCTGGCGGCGGTGCCGGCGCTTGCGGGCGTGCCGGGGCGGCTGGAGCATATCGCCACGCTGGCAAACGGTGCGTCGGTTTTTATCGACTACGCCCATACGCCGATGGCGCTGGCGAATATTCTTTCCACGCTGCGCCCGCATACGCAGCACCATCTGCACGTGGTGTTCGGCTGCGGCGGCGACCGCGACGCCGGGAAACGCCCGGAAATGGGCAAGGCGGCGGATAGGCTGGCCGACCATGTGATCGTCACCGACGACAACCCGCGCAGCGAAGACGCGGCGCTGATCCGCAAAGCCGTGCTGGCCGGTGCGCCGCGCGGCAAAGAGGTTGCCGACCGCAGGCAGGCTATTTATGCTGCGCTTACGGCCTTAAACGCCGGCGACGTGCTGGTGGTGGCGGGCAAAGGACATGAAAAAACGCAAACGGTCGGGGATAAGCAATTTCCTTTCGACGATGCGGAAGTGATACGGGAACTGGTGAAAACATTATGAAGCCGCTCTGGACGGATATAACAGCGCAGGAAGCGACCGGTGGTGCGGCAAGCGGTGCGGCGTGGCAGGCCGGGCGCGTGGAGATCGATAGCCGCCGGGTGCGCGAGGGCGATTTGTTCGTGGCGATTAAAGGCGACCGCTTCGACGGGCATGAATTCGTGGCGCACGCCATAGCGCATGGTGCAGCCGCTGCGCTGGTCAGCCATAAGCCGGGCATCATGCCCGCGCATGCGCCGCTGGTTACGGTGGCGGATACGCTGAAAGGGCTTGAGGGGCTGGCGCGTTTTGCCCGCAGGCGCTCGCAGGCGAAAGTGGTGGGCGTTACCGGAAGCGTGGGCAAAACCAGCGCCAAGGAGATGATCAAGCTTGCGCTTTCGGCGCATGGCGAGGTGTTCGCCACTTCGGGGAATTTCAACAACCATATCGGCACGCCGCTGAACCTTGCCAACCTGCCGCCGGATACGCCGCACGCGGTGTTCGAAATGGGCATGAACCATGCGGGCGAAATCGCGCAGCTTACGCGTTTCGTCGAGCCGCAGGTGGCGGTGATCACCAATGTCGAGGCGGTGCATCTGGAGTTTTTTAATTCCGTCGAAGGCATCGCCGACGCCAAGGCGGAGATTTTCGAAGGCATGAAAGCGGGCGGCACGGCGGTGCTGAACGCCGATAACGCGCATTTCGCAAGGCTGGCGGAAGCGGCGCTCGCGCGCGGGCTTCGCGTGGTCTCATGCGGGGATAAGGGCGATTGTAAGGTGCTGGAATACGGCGCTACGCCCGAAGGTTCGCAGGTGCGCGCGCTAATCGGCGGGAAGGAATATTCCTACACGCTGGCGGCCACCGGGAAACACTGGGCGTTCACCAGCCTGCTCACGCTTGCGACCATGCAGGCGCTCGGGCTTGATGTCGCGCTGTCGGCGAAGATCCTGTCGAAGTTCTCGGAGCCGCACGGGCGTGGCAGGCCCGCGACGGTCACGATGGGCGGCGCGCAGGTGACGCTGATCGACGACAGCTACAATGCCAGCCCCGCGGCGATGCAGGCGGCGTTTGCCAAGACCGACGAATTATGGGCGAGCCGTGGCCGGAAAGGCCGGAAAATCGCCGCGCTCGGCGATATGCTGGAGCTGGGGAAAAACACGAAGGATCTGCACACGGGTCTTAAAGCCGGCTTGGTTGCGGGCGGGTTTTCGGAAGTGTTCACCGCCGGGAAGCATATGGAATTCCTGTACGACGCCTTGCCCGAAAACATGCGCGGCGAGCACGCTGAGCAGGCGATGGAACTGCTGCCGATGCTCAACAAAGCCTTGCGCGACGGCGATATTCTGCTCATTAAAGGTTCGCACGGCAGTAAAATGTATGAACTGGCTGCCGCCATAACGAAAGAGAATGCCAATGCTGTATAATTTACTGGTCCCGCTATCGAACGAATTCCAGGTTTTCAACCTGTTCCGCTACCTGACGTTTCGTAGCGGCGCGGCGGTATTTACCGCACTGATTCTTAGTTTCTGGCTCGGGCCGAAGATTATACGCTGGCTGAAATCCAAGCAGGCGGAAGGCCAGCCGATTCGCCTCGACGGGCCGCAGTCGCACCTGCTCACCAAAAAAGGCACGCCGACGATGGGCGGGGTGATGATCCTGCTTGCGGTCAGCGTTTCGACACTGCTTTGGGCCGATCTTTCCAACCGCTACGTGTGGATCGTGCTGTTCGTAACGCTCGGCTTCGGCGCCATCGGCTTTTGCGACGATTACCTGAAACTTACCAAGCGCAACAGCAAGGGGCTTTCCAGCCGCCGCAAATTCATGGGGCAGATCGTGGTGTCGCTCCTGGCGGCCATCGCTATTCAGGGCGTGGCGCCGCCCAATCTCGCCAGCCATATCGCGCTGCCGTTTTTCAAAGATATACTCATCGACGCGGGAATGTTTTACATCGCGTTCGTGCTGGTGGTGATGGTGGGCGCGTCCAACGCGGTGAACCTTACCGACGGGCTGGACGGGCTGGCGATCGTGCCGATCATGATCGTGGCGGCGTGTTTCGCGCTGATCGCGTATCTGGTGGGGAACGTCAAGTTCGCGGATTACCTGCAGCTGCATTACATCGCGGGGTCTGGTGAGCTTGCCGTATTCTGCTCGGCGCTGGTGGGAGCTAGCCTCGGGTTCTTGTGGTTCAACGCGCCGCCCGCCAAGGTGTTCATGGGCGATACGGGAAGCCTTGCTTTCGGCGGGGCGCTGGGAGCGATTTCGGTCATCGCCAAGCATGAATTCGCGCTGGCGATCATCGGCGGGCTGTTCGTGCTGGAGGCGCTGTCTGTGATCATACAGGTGGCGTCGTTCAAGCTCACCGGCAAGCGCGTGTTCCGCATGGCGCCGATCCACCACCATTTCGAAAAACTCGGATGGCAGGAGGCCACCGTGGTCATCCGCTTCTGGATTATCGCCTGCATTTTCGCATTAATCGGGCTTTCGACGTTGAAACTGAGATAATGATTACGGTAGCGGAATATGCGCGCAGCGCCATCGGCGTGTTCGGCTTAGGGAAAGCCGGGGAGGCCACCGTGGCTGCGCTGCTTGCGGGCGGGGCTAAGGTCTACGTATCGGATGACAGCGCCGATAAATGCAGGGAAGCAGAGGAGCGTTACGGGCGCGGCATAGCAAGGCCACATGAAGGCGAATTGTTCGTGACGCCGCCGGAAACATGGCCGTGGGAGAATATGCGCGACCTTGTGCTTAGCCCCGGCATTCCGCTTACGCACCCGAAGCCGCATGCGGTGGTGGAGCTGGCGAAGAAACACGGCTGCCGGATTATCGGGGATATCGAGCTGCTGTATCGTGCCCAGCCGCGCGCGCGTTATATCGCCATCACCGGCACGAACGGGAAATCGACGACGACGACGCTGATCGGCCATATACTGAAAAGCTGTGGCGTGAAATGCGAAATCGGCGGCAATCTCGGCACGCCCGCGCTTGCACTTGCGCCGCTGGAAAAAGACGGCGTGTATGTGCTGGAGCTTTCCTCGTACCAGCTCGACCTTGTGAAAAGCACGAGGTTTAACGTAGCGGTATGGCTCAATATCACGCCCGACCATATCGACCGGCACGGGGATATCGAAGGCTATGTGAAAGCCAAGATGCATATGTTCGAGCGGCAGGAAAGTGTAGATGTTAAAAGCGTCTCCGATTACGAAAAAGCCGTCGCTGCCTTGCGCGATGTTGCCATCGTCGCGGTTGACGATGCGTATAGCTGCAAGGTTTCCAAGCAACTGCATCGTGAGGGCAGAAGGGTGGTGGAGGTATCGCACTCGCCGCTTGCAAACGGTGTAAATACCGAAGCGGTTGGGCAGAACGTTGCCCTCTATGATCATGGCAATTATATCGCCGACATCGCCGGTATCTCGACACTGACGGGCCGCCATAACTGGCAGAATGCAGCGGCTGCGTATGCGGCGGCACGTGCCATCGGGCTTGCGCCGGAAGCGATTTGCAAAGCCATGCAAAGCTTTGCGGGGCTGCGCCACCGGCTGCAACTGGCGGCGACGGTAAACGGCGTGCGCTTCATCAACGACAGCAAGGCGACCAACGCCGACGCTACCGGCAACGCGCTGGCGCCGTATGACCATATTTACTGGATCGCGGGCGGGAAGGCGAAAGAGGGCGGAATTGTTTCGCTTGCGGAATATTTCCCGAAAATCGCGCATGCGTTCCTGATCGGCGCGGCGGAAGACGATTTTGCGCGCACGCTGGAGGGGAAAGTGCCCTATACGCGCTGCGGCACGCTGAAGGTTGCTGTGGAGAAGGCGGCGGAAATGGCGTTTGCTGAGAAGAAAAAAGATGCGGTAGTGCTGCTCTCGCCCGCCTGTGCGTCGTTCGACCAGTGGAAAAATTTCGAGGAGCGCGGCGATGCGTTCTGCGCAATGGCGGAAGCGATTGCCGCCGGGAAGGGAGTCCGCCATGCGTCTTGACCGCACGAATACGACTGCCATTGGGCGCTGGTGGTGGACGGTGGACCGGCTGAATCTTTCGGCGCTCTTGCTGTTGATCGCGGTGGGATCGATCTTAGTCGCGGCGGGGTCGCCGCCGGTGGCCAAGCGGCTCGATTTGCCGGGATTTTATTTCGTGCACAGGCATCAGGTATTTCTGCTTATCGGGCTTGCGGCGATGCTGTTCGTGTCGCTGCTGCCGCCGGTGGCGATTAGGCGTATCGCGGTGGTGGGGTTCTGCGGGAGTATCGTGCTGATGATGCTTCTTCCGTTCGTAGGCGTCGAAACCAAGGGGGCGCACCGCTGGATGGATATTGGCGGGATTTCGGTGCAGCCTTCGGAATTCATGAAGCCGTGTTTCGCCATCGTCATGGCGTGGATTTGCGCGGAAAACCAGCGGCGGATCGATTTCCCCGGCTACCGGCTTGCGATTGCGCTGTATTTGCTGTCGGCGCTGTTGCTGGTCATACAGCCGGATATCGGCATGACACTGACCGTGACGGCGATCTGGGGCGTGCAGCTGTTTATGGCGGGGCTGCCGATGTTCTGGGTGGTGATTTTTGGCGTCGGCGCGCTGGCGGGGCTGTTTACCGCATATAACGTGTTCCCGCACGTGGCCAAGCGCATCGACGCCTTCCTCGACCCGGCGGCGGGCGATAACTATCAGGTCGGTCGTTCGCTGGAGGCGTTTAAAAGCGGCGGCTGGTTCGGGCGCGGGCCGGGCGAAGGCGAGGTGAAGCTCACCCTGCCGGATTCGCATACGGATTTCATTTTTTCGGTGGCGGGCGAGGAGTTCGGGGTGATCGTGTGCATACTGATCGTAGGCCTCTTCGCGTTCATCGTGCTGCGCGGGCTGTCGCGGGTGTGGAAGGAAACCGACCTGTTCGTGGTGCTGGCGGTGGCGGGGCTGCTTACCGAGTTCGGCGTGCAGTCGGTGATCAACATGGGCGTGGCCGTGAGTTTGCTGCCCGCCAAGGGTATGACGCTGCCGTTCCTAAGCTACGGCGGGTCGTCGGTGGTGGCGATGGCGGTGGCGATGGGTATGGTGCTCGCGCTCACGCGGAGGCGCTATGGAACTGTTCGCTAACATCGTCGGAAATATAGGCGTAGTCTGCTTTCTTGGCGCTTTTTTGCTGTTGCAGAAAGGGAAGATAACCCATACGGGGGGAATTTATCTCGGGCTGAACCTCGCCGGGGCGCTTTTGGTGCTTTTTTCCCTGACGGTGCATTGGAACCTGCCTGCGTTTGTGCTTGAAGCGGCGTGGGCAATCATTAGTATGTACGGGATATATAAACACATCATCAGGAAAAATCCCCGCGCATGACAGATACCGGCAAAGCCCCCATCGTACTGGCCGCAGGCGGCACTGGCGGGCATATCTTCCCGGCGGAAGCGCTGGCGGAAACGCTGATGCGCATGGGCGAGCGCGTCGTGCTGGTCACCGATCACCGCTTCGGGAATTATAAAAGCGGCGCGCTTTCGACCATCGAGCGGCGCACCATCCGCGCCGGAACGGTAGGCGGCAAGCTGCATAAAAAAATCATCGGCGCGGCGGGGCTTATGCTCGGCATCGCGCAGGCCAGAAGCGTGCTTAAGCAGCTTAAGCCGAAAGTGGTGGTGGGGTTTGGCGGGTATCCGTCGTTCCCTACCGTGTTCGCGGCGGCGAATCTTGGTATTCCCACCGTCATTCATGAGCAGAATTCCGTGCTTGGCAGGGCGAACCGCCTGCTTGCCGGGCGCGTGGACCGTATCGCAACTTCCTTTCCGGCCACGCAGATGCTGGCGGAGAGGGACGCGGGCAAGGTCGTCATCACCGGCAATCCTGTGCGCGGCAGCGTGCGCGCGCTGCGCGACGTGCCTTATTCGTCGATGACGCCGGACGGGAAAATGCATATTCTGGTTACCGGCGGCAGCCAGGGCGCTTCGATTTTCGGGCAGCTTATCCCCGAGGCGATTGCGGCGCTGCCGATGTCGCTGCGCTCGCGCGTGCGGCTCGACCAGCAATGCCGCGAGACGGAAATCGCCGGGGCGCGGGCCATGTATGAGCGTATCGGCGTCAATGCCGACCTTGCCACGTTCTTCGTCGATCTGCCTGCAAGGCTTGCCGGTTGTCACCTCGTCATCGCGCGCGCAGGCGCGTCCACCGTGTGCGAGCTTGCGGCGGCGGGGCGTCCGGCCATCCTTGTGCCGCTGCCTACCGCAATGGACAACCATCAGTACCACAACGCCGAAGCCTTCGAAGAAGCGGGCGGCGGCTGGGTGATGACACAGGACGGGTTTACCTCGGCGGCGCTCTCGGCCCGCCTCGAAGCCTTCCTCACCGCGCCCGACGTGCTGGCCAAAGCCGCAGCCAACGCCCGCAAATTCGGCATGACCGATGCGGCGGAGAAGCTGGCGGCGCTGGTGCTGGAAGAAGGAGTTGGCAGCGGTCAGCGGCCAGCGGGAAGTAACCAGAAACATTTTTCTGCTGACCGCCAACCGCTAGTCGCTAGCCGCTCGGAGAAAGCCGCATGACCGTTCGCCCGCCTTCGATCAAAACCCTGCCGTTGTCGCACCGCATGCCGCTGGATGTGGGGATTTTACATTTCGTCGGTATCGGCGGGATCGGCATGAGCGGTATTGCGGAAGTGCTGCATAACCTCGGCTATAAGGTGCAGGGCTCGGACGCGTCGGACAGCTATAACACGGTGCGGCTCAAGAATTACGGTATTCCCGTGTTTATCGGCCATAAGGCCGAGCATGTGGAAAAAGCGTCGGTACTGGTGGTTTCATCGGCGATCAAGGCGGATAACCCGGAGCTAGTCGAGGCGCGCGCGCTGCGCCTGCCGGTGGTGAAGCGCGCCGAAATGCTCGCCGAGCTGATGCGCTTCAAAATCGCCATCGCGGTGGCGGGCACGCACGGGAAAACCACGACGACGGCGATGACCGCGGCGATTTTCT
>CAZBUX010000011.1:0-2618 GCA_964495185.1 uncultured Rickettsiales bacterium
TTTAACCTTAAACATCGGGAAAAGCTTGGCGAAGACCACGCGGGCTTCCATTTCGGCCAGTTTGAAACCGCTGCATTTGCGCGGGCCCTGCGAAAACGGGAAGTAGAGGCCCGGATCGAGCTTCACTTCATTTTCGGGGGTAAACCGTTCGGGCGAAAATTCCATGGGACTATCCCACCAGCGCGGGTGGCGGTGCATGACCAGCTGCGGCAACAATACCACCGTGCCTTTCCTGACTTTATAATCGCCCAGCATATCGTCTTCGACTGGCTCGCGGCCGTTCATCCAGATGGGCGGGTAGAGGCGCATCGTTTCCTTAATCACCTGCCCGAGATAATCCATGCGCGCCACCGACTCATAAGCAAGGCCGGTGCTGTCTGGCGTGGCGGTAAGCGATGCCGATGCCGTGATATGAGCTCGCAGCTTGTCGGCGATGACGGGATTTGCATCCAGCGCGTACCACAGCCATTGCAGTGTGATCGACGTGGTTTCGAACCCGGCGAACACCATGGTCACCGACTGGTCGCGGATGTCGCGGTCGGTGAAATGCCCAGGCGAATCAGCCTGCGCCTTAAGCAGCAGCGCCAGCATGTTGTACGGGTCGGTCAGCTCGCCTTTTTTGTACTGGGCGGAAAGATTGCTTAGAATCTTTTCAACATTTTCCAGCTCGCGTTTGAACTCATAGTAGCTCGGCATGTGCAGGCATTTGCGCAAATCCACCTGCGGCAGGAGGCGCGCCTTTTTCAGGTAGCGCATGAACACATCGTAAGAATGGTGCAGCGAGGCGATGGTGGCTTCGTCGAGATTGTCCTTGCCGAAAATGATCTTCACGATCACCTCCAGCGTGATCGCCGCCATTTCGCGCGTGACGTCGAGCGTAGCCGGGCCGCGCTCGGTGAGCGAAAGCCAGCGGCGTTTGTATTTCTCGGCCACGTCGCTGACCACCGCGAAATAATAACCCTCGATCTGCTCGCGCCTGAACATGGGCTGGATGTTCTGGCGGTCGCGCCGCCATTTGTCGCCGTTGCTGGTAAAAAGACCCTTGCCGAGCGCCGCCTCGAAGCGGATATAGCCTTTGCTCTTGTAATAGTTCTTATGGTTTTCCATAAGCACGTGGCGCACGAGGTCGGGGTGGTTCACCTGCACCACGGTGCGGCCGATCATGTCGAACGGGATGATGTCGCCGTATTCCATGGCGTTTTTCATCAGCACCCCGGCCGGGTCGCGCTTGACCGCGCCGAGCATACCCAGCACGGGCGCGCCTTTGGGGCCGCCTTTTACTGAATATCGTCCGGACGTGATATCAGGCACGTGACCTCACATAAGGTTCAGGCTTCGTCGCGTTCTTCCCAGTTCTGGGCCACCGGCTCGGCTTTGGGCTGTTCATAGGTAGCCGTCAGGAACGCGGGCAGCACGTTTGTGTTCTGCGGGAATTCCTCGGCGTCGGGCTGCGTTGCCTGCTGAGCGGCGGCTTCACCGGCCTGTCCCTGCGCAGGTGCAGCCACGGGAGCGTTAGGACGGAAGCCTTCTTCCATCATCATTCGGTAACAATGATCGGCATGCTGGAAATAGTTTTCTGCAAGAACGCGGTCACCGGCGGCCAGTGCGTCACGCGCCTGCTGCAAATATTTCTCGCGCGAGGCGCTGTAGTTGCGGCGCGGGCGATTGCCGCCACCGTGATTATTATGGCCGCCCTGTCCACCGCCGCCGAAGCGCTGCTTGTTGCGGTGACCGCCGTAATTGCTGTTCTGCATAGGTTTTTTTCTCATGTAACAATCCTCTGGTTAATATGTTAAATCGTGATCCACAGCGCCCGTGGAATTCCTTGTAAATCGCGTACTGCATCGAGTACGCGCAGTCCGTGTGCTTGCGCCAGCGCCTCAAGCGCGGGCTGCTGCCCCATTCCCATCTCCAGACAGGCCATCCCGCCCTTGTTGAGAAATTCCGGCAGCACCGCGATGATGGCGCGGTAGCAGGAAAGCCCGTCCGGCCCACCGTCGAGCGCCTGTTTCGGCTCGTGGCGCGCTACTTCGGGCGGGCATCCCGCGATATCCTGCGTGGCAATATAGGGCGGGTTGCTGACAATGATATCGAATTTTCCGTCGATCTTCTCGCACCAGTCAGAAAGCGCGAATTCCGCGCGCGAGGAAATCCCCAGCGCCAGCGCGTTTTCCTTGGCCACGGAAAGCGCCGCCGGGCTGGCATCGACGCCTACGCCCTTTGCGCTGGTATATTCCGTAAGCAGCGAAAGCAGCAGGCAGCCGGTGCCGGTGCCGAGGTCGAGGATGCGCAGCTTCGCGTCACGGTCGGGCATGGCTTTCAGCACGGTTTCGATCAGCGTTTCGCTGTCTGGCCGCGGGTCGAGCGTGTCGGACGTCACCTTGAACGTAAGCCCGAAGAATTCGCGCTTGCCGATCAGCTGCGCCACGGGTTTGCGTTCTGAGCGTTTCAGCACCAGCGCACGGTAGGCGGCTTCCTGCCGATGCGTCATGGTTTCATCGAGCGCCAGCAGCAATTGCTCGCGACTCACACCCAGCGCATGCTCAAGCAGCACCCGCGCGTCAAGCGACGCCGTTTCCACATGCGCATGCTGCAGCATAAGAATCGCATCGCGCAGC
>CAZBUX010000011.1:2628-16872 GCA_964495185.1 uncultured Rickettsiales bacterium
GTTCGCCGATATCGCCGTTCATGACTTCGTCGATCTTATACAGCGTCTGGTTGATTCGGTGGTCGGTAATGCGATCTTGGGGAAAATTATAGGTGCGGATGCGTTCCGAGCGGTCGCCGCTGCCGATCTGCTCCTTGCGGGCGCTGGCGCGTTCGTTGGCGAGTTTCTCGCGCTCCATTTCATAAAGACGAGCGCGAAGCACTTTCAGCGCCTTGGCCTTGTTCTTATGCTGCGATTTTTCGTCCTGCTGCGAGACGATCAGCCCGGTCGGCAAATGCACGATGCGCACGGCGGAGTCGGTGGTGTTGACCGACTGCCCGCCCGGCCCGCTGGAGCGGAACACGTCGATGCGCAAGTCCTTGTCCTCGATCTTGATATCGACTTCCTCGGCTTCCGGCAGCACGGCGACGGTGGCCGCCGAAGTATGGATGCGCCCCTGCGGCACGCGCTGCACGCGGTGGACGCCGGACTCGAATTTCATTTTGGCGAACACGCCGCGCCCGGTGATTTCGGCGGTGGCGTCCTTATAGCCGCCGATGCCGTTTTCCGACAGCGACATCACTTCGAACTTCCAGCCCTGGCGCTGCGCGTAGCGCTGGTACATGCGGAACAGGTCGGCCGCAAACAGCGCCGCCTCGTCCCCGCCCGTTCCGGCGCGAAGCTCAAGAATGGCGTTCTTCTCATCGGCAGCATCCTTAGGCAACAGCGCCAGCTGCACCTGTCGCGTGAGGCCGGGCAGTTTCTCCTGCAATTCGCGGATTTCCTCCTCTGCCATCGCCTTCATCTCAGGGTCGCAGGCCGGATCGGCGATCATGCGGCGCGTATCGTCCAGCGCCCGCTGCGCCGCAAGAAACCCTTCAATCGTCTCAGCCAGCGGCGAGAGATCGGAATATTCCTTGGAGAGCTTGGCAAACTCGCTCCCGCCCACGCTACCGGAGGCAAGCATATCCGCCAGTTCGTCACGGCGCTTCACGAGCATGTGGAGACGGTCTTCGAAGCTCATGACTGAACCTGTGACAGTATTTTATGACGAACCGACTGCAGGAAGCGGTCAAGCTTATCGTAATCCATGACCTCCTGCCCGCCGGTGCCAAGATTCTTAAGCGTGACGTTGCGGTTTTTCACTTCGTCTTCGCCGAGCAGCAGCGCGATGGGCGCTCCCAGCTTGTCGGCCTTTTTCATTTTCTTTCCCATGTTGCCGCGCGTGATCAGTTCGGCGGCATAGCCCTGTAAACGTAACCTCTGCACCAGCTTCAGTGCTTCGTGCTCCTGCGTATCCTCAATCGGGATCACAGCGATCGCTTTATTCACCCATACCGGTGCTTTGATAGCGGCGGCTTCCAGAAGCGCCTGCATACGTTCGATACCGGCGGCGAACCCTACGCCGGGAATATCATGCCCACCCATCTGCTTTACAAGGCCGTCATAGCGCCCTCCCGCAAGCACTGTGCCCTGCGCACCAAGGAGTTCGGTGGTAAATTCAAACACGGTATGGCTGTAATAATCCAACCCGCGCACCAGCCTGGCATTCTCAACATACGCAATACCGAGCGCGGATAGCGACTCCTTTACATATGCATAAAACTCCGTCGCTTCAGCGGTAAAAAAATCCTTGGCGCCGGGAGCGCCTGCAATCAGCTTACGGTCGCCCTCATCTTTTGAATCAAGGATACGCAGCGGGTTTTTTTCCAGCCGTGTTTTACTGTCTTCGGAAAGACCCGCCCGGCAATCGGAGAAATATGCCACGAGCGCATCCCGGTATCCCTTTCGGCTGTCGGCGTCGCCCAGCGAATTGAGTTCCAGCTTCACTTTGCCATCAAGCTGCATATGCGAAAACATGTGGGCAGCCATCGCGATCATCTCGACATCCGCGAGCGGCTCTGCCACGCCGAGGCATTCTGCGCCAAACTGGTGGAACTGGCGGAGTCTGCCCTTTTGCGGGCGCTCATAGCGGAACGCCGGACCGTGATAATAGACCTTGAACGGCAGATGGTCCTGCAAGCCGTTGGAGATGAATGCACGCACCACGGACGCGGTAAACTCAGGCCGAAGCGTGATCGATTCGCCGCCGCGGTCGGTGAACGTATAGGTTTCCTTGGTCACCACATCGGAAGTATCGCCGAGCGTGCGGTGAAATACATCGGAAAATTCAAAGATCGGCGTAGAAATTTCGCCGTAATTGTAATACCCGGCCACCCGCGCCATCGTGCCTTCGATAAAACGGCGCGTAATGCTTTCTTCGGGAAGCACGTCATGCGTGCCCCTGACCGGCTGCAACTTATGCGACATGTTTCCGCCCTTCTTTATCGGCGTATCTTGTCTTCACATACTCTTCCACAATCGCCTGAAACTCCTCGGCGATGCGTTCGCCGCGCAGTGTCACGGTTTTTTTGCCGTCGACGAATACGGGAGCGGCGGGGGTTTCGCCGGTGCCGGGGAGGCTGATGCCGATATCGGCATGCTTGCTCTCACCGGGGCCGTTTACAATGCAACCCATTACCGCCACGTTCATGTTCTCCACGCCTGCATACGCTTTTTTCCACGAAGGCATCTGCGCGCGCAAGTAGTTTTGTATTTTTTCCGCCAGTTCCTGAAACACGGTGCTGGTGGTGCGGCCGCAGCCGGGGCATGCGGTAACCGCTGGTGTAAAGGCGCGAAGGCCGAGCGATTGCAGCAATTCCTGCGCCACGCGCACTTCCTGCGTGCGGTCACCATTCGGCTCAGGCGTCAGCGAAATGCGGATCGTGTCGCCGATGCCTTCCTGCAGCAAAACCGCGAGCGCCGCACTCGACGCCACGATGCCCTTGCTGCCCATCCCCGCTTCGGTAAGCCCAAGATGCAGCGCGTAACGGCACTGCGCCGCGAGGTCGCGATACGCCGCAATTAAATCCTGCACACGGCTCACCTTGCACGACAAAATAATATCTTCCGGCTTCATGCCGATCATTTCCGCTTTCTTCGCGCTTTCCAGCGCCGAGCGCACCATCGCCTCACGCATCACTGCGCCCGCGTCTCTGGGTTCCTTGCGCTTGCCGTTTTCGTCCATCACGCTGGCGAGCACCTGCTGGTCGAGACTGCCCCAGTTGGCGCCGATGCGGACGGGCTTATTGTTTTTCAGCGCCGTTTCGATCATGGCGGCGAACTGCGTATCCTGTTTCGCACCGAACCCGACATTGCCGGGATTGATGCGGTATTTCGCGAGCGCCACCGCCATCGCCGGGTAGCCGGCCAGCAGCGCATGCCCGTTATAATGGAAATCGCCGACAAGCGGCACGTTGCACCCGGCCTTGTCGAGCCCCTCGCGGATATGCGGCACGGCGGCGGCGGACTCCTCGTTATTGACCGTCACGCGCACGACTTCCGATCCCGCCTCCGCAAGCGCCTTCACCTGCGCTACGGTTCCGGCGATATCGGCGGTGTCGGTATTGGTCATCGACTGCACCATCACCGGGGCGTCGCCACCCACGGGAACATGGCCGATCATCGTCTTATACGACGGGCGTTTGGGCAAAATATCACTCACCAAGAGTTGATCCACGAGCCTGGCACATAATAAAGGTCCATCACGGACCTGACCTGGCTTCGCATAGGCGGCGGCAAAAACCGCTCCTTCCTTATCCTATGACAGGGCGGGTATAATAGGTATGACGAACGAAAGCAAGCACCATTGTTAAACATTGAATCGTAAGCAAAAAGACGTCCTGACGGACTATCCACCAGCGCATCCGGGGCGTATTCGGTGTTCTGGGCGCTGTTCCATAAGGCGTAGGCGGATACGGCCAGAAACAGCCCGAACACGATGGAAATACGTCCCGGCGATTTTTCGCGGCTGAGCACCTGCGGCAGGGTAAAGGCGTTGCGGGAAAGCGGGGCTTCCACTTTTTCGAAGCGGCGCAGTATTTCATCTTTGTCGAGTTCAAGGAAGGCGGCGTAGGCCTGCAGGTAACCCTTGATGTAAATGATGCCGGGCAGTTCGTTGAAGCGCCCCTCCTCCATCGCCATCAGGTAACGCGGGCGGATGTGGAGCATGACCGAGGCCTGCGCGTAATCCATTCGCATTTCCTCGCGCGCCGTGCGAAGCAGCGCGCCGATATCGGCATGGGTTTCCATATATGACTAAACTACAATATTGTGATCCTGCGCATAGGCGGAAAGCCCGTGCCGCAGGCTGCGCTGATCCGACGCGCCCATCTGGTATTCCATATACGCTGAAAGATGCGCAAGATCAACGCTTCGCACCATCGCCTTGAGCGGACCGATCGCCGAGGCCGACACTGACAGGCTGCGCACGCCCACGCCAAGCAGCGCCAGCGCTTCGATGGGTTTGCGCGCCATCTCGCCGCAGAATCCGACTTCCACTTTGTGTTTTGCCGCCTTCTGCACGATATCGGCTACGACTTTCAGCATCACCGGCGACAGCGTGTCGTACCAGTCCGACATGTGCAGCGCGCCGCGGTCGCAGGCGAACAGGAACTGCATCAGGTCGTTGCTGCCGATGGAAACGAAATCGAGCTTTGGCATAAGCTGGTCGAGCTGCCAGAGAATGGCCGGGATTTCGATCATGATGCCGATTTTCACTTCGCTCGGCATCACCTGCCCGGATTCCTGCGCCTGCGCCCATTCCTGATCGAACAAATGGCGGGCGGCGTCGAACTCCGCCACCTCGGCGATGAACGGGAACATCACCGCAAGCGGCCTTCCCGGCGCGGCACCGATCAGCGCGCGGAACTGCGTGCGCAGTATCCCCGGATGGTCGAGGCCGATACGGGTGGCGCGCCAGCCCATGGCCGGGTTTTCTTCTTTTTCAGTATGGAGATAGGGCACTTTCTTGTCGCCGCCGATGTCGAAACTGCGGAAAATGATGCGCTTGCCGGGAAGCTGCTCGTACATGCGCGCGTAAAGCTGCTGCTGCACTTCCGCCTCGGGAAAATTATGCGAGGTCATATACGGAAGTTCCGTACGGTACAGCCCGACGCCGTCCACGCCTTCCTGAAGCACGCTCGCCGTGTCGATAAACAGACCGGCATTGATGCCCAGCGATACGCGCACGCCGTCGCGCGATACCGCCGCAACCGGGCGTAACGCCTCATACTGCGCGGCGCGGGCGGCGTATTGTTTGATATGAACGTCCATGCCTTCTTCGAGGCTCTCGCTCGGGCGCACATAGACCGTACCCGATTCGCCGTCGAGGATGACAAGGTCGCCCGGCTGGATGACCGACGCCGCGTGCTCGACCTTCACCAGCGCCGGAATATCCATGGCGCGCGCAATCACCGCCGTGTGCGAAGTGCTGGACCCTTCCTCGATGATGATACCTTTGAGTTTCTTATGGTCGTAATCGAGCAGTTCCGCCGGCCCGAGATGGCGTGCGACAAGAATAAAGGCATCGGGCAGATCCTGCGCCTTGGCCGCCACGGGCTTGCCGAGCAGCACCTGCAACAAATGGTTCGATAAGTCCTCTAAATCCTGTACCCGCTCCTTGATATAGGGGCTGGCGAGCTGCGACATCTTGATGCGCAGTTCCTCCTGCACTTTTTTTACCGCCGCTTCGGCGGTAAGCCCCGAAGCAATGGCCTCCTCGATACGCAACAGCCAGCCGCGATCCTGCGTGAACAGCATATAGGTTTCGATAATCTGCTTCTGCTCGTCGTCGTCGGTCAGGCTCGCCGACTGGATGTAATCGTCGAAGGATTCCTGAAGCGACTTGATGGCCGCGTCGAAGCGGCGGCGCTCATGGTCGGGGTCGGTGGAAACGTATTGGGTGATGATAAGCTGCGGCCTGTGCAGCACCGCCACCGCCTTCACGATACCCGACGACAGGCGCATGCCCGAAAGCTGCTGCGTCACCAGACCGCCGGTCGCCGTCTTGATTTCCTGCATATCGACGAGCTGGCCGGAATTGGCCATTTCGGAAAGCACCATCGCCACCGTCTGCAGCACTTCCAGCTGCGACTGCGAATAGCGCGTCGCTTTTTTCCCCTGCACGACCAGCACGCCGATCACCCGGCCGCCCTGCAATATCGGCACGCCGACGAACGAGCTGTAAATTTCTTCACCCGTTTCCGGACGGTATTCGAATTTGGGATGTGAGGCGGCGTCGGCGAGGTTCAGCGGCTGGCCGGTACCCGCGATTTCGCCCACCAGACCGTGGCCCACCGAAAGCCGCGTCAAATGCACCGACGACGCCTTCAGCCCTTCGCTGGCGAAAAGTTCGAGAATATCGCCCGCGCGCAGCAAATACACCGAGCATACTTCGGAGGTAAAGCCTTCAGCTATGACCTTCACCACCTGGTCGAGCCGCGCCTGCGCGCTGGCGGCCTGCGCCATGACGTCGCGGATCTGGCGCAGGAGATATAAGGGTGAGCTTGAGGCTTGCGTCGCTTTTTTCTTTACGCCCGACACAATGCCGCCTGCTGCCTGAGGTGGTCGCGTGCGTCGATATGCGCCACGGCCTGCGCCACCAGCTCGTCGATGATCTCGCGGCAGGGCTGGATTTTCGTCACCATGCCCACGCTCTGCCCGGCCATGACCGAGCCGTTTTCCACGTCGCCGTCGATGACGGCTTTGCGCAATGCCCCGGCCCAGAAATGCTCAATCTTGAGCTGGGCTTCCTTCTTATCCAGCGCGCCGGAGCGGAACTGCGCGATGACTTCATGCTGCGCGCGGGTGAACGCTTCGGTGGCCTTGTTCATGATCGCCCGCACCGGGATTACCGGGAAATCGGGATCGACCTGCACGCTCGGCATGGCGTCGCGCGCCTGCGCCCGGATGAACGCCTCCTTGAATCTCTCATGGGCGATGGATTCCGAAGCACACACGAAGCGCGTGCCAAGCTGCACGCCCGCCGCGCCCATCTCAAGATAAGAAACGATCGCCTCGCCGCGGCCGATACCGCCTGCGACGAATACCGGCACCTCACGAATCTGCGGCAGCACTTCCTGCGCCAGCACCGAGGTCGTGACCGGGCCGATATGCCCGCCCGCCTCCATGCCTTCGATCACCAGCGCGTCGGCGCCGAGGCGGATGAGCTTGCGCCCGATAATCGCCGACGGCGCGAAGCCGATGACTTTTCCGCCATATTCCTTAATCGCCTTGATCCACGTATCCTTGGGAATCCCGCCCGCCAGCACCACATGCGTCACGTTATGCTTTTTGCACACGCTGATCAGCTCGTCCATCTGCGGGTGCATGATGATGAGGTTCACGCCGAAGGGCTTGCCCGTGAGTTTCTTCGTTTCCGCAATTTCCTTATCGAGCAATTCCGGCGTCATCGAGCTGCACGCGATCACCCCGAACGCCCCGGCATTGGAAAGCGCGGCCACAAGGTTGCGCTCGCTCACCCACGACATCGCCCCGCCCATAATAGCGAATTCACAGCCGAGGAGTTCGGTGCCGCGGGACCAGAGATTATTAAGTGTTGAGTTCATTTATGCTTTTTCCAACTCAAATGCCGAATGCAGCGAGCGCACCGCCAGCTCCGTATATTCTTCCCCGATCAGCACGCTGATTTTGATTTCCGAGGTCGAGATAACCATGATGTTGATGTTCTTCTCCGCCAGCGTGGTGAACATCGTCTGGGCGATACCGGCGTGGCTGCGCATGCCGACGCCCACGATGGAGATCTTGGCGACGTTCTTGTCGGTATGCACCGATTTGAACTTGAGCTTGCCTTTGGCCTTTTCGACCACCGCCGTAGCGCGCTCGAGATCGGCTTTGCCACAGGTGAAGGTGATGTCGGTGGCTTTGCCGTCCTCGGTGATGTTCTGGACGATCATGTCCACGTTGATGCCCGCGTCGGCCAGCGGCCCGAATAAGCCCGCCGACATACCCGGCACGTTGGGGATGCTGGTGAGTGTGATGCGGGCCTCGTCGCGCGAGAATGCGATGCCTGTGATGCGTTTCTGTTCCACGATTTCTTCCTCCCTGACCAGCAGCGTGCCGGGCGTGTCGTTAAAACTCGACAGCACCTGCACGACCACGTCGTGATTCATTGCCATTTCCACCGAGCGCGTCTGCAATACTTTGGCGCCAAGCGACGCCATTTCGAGCATTTCCTCGTAGGATACCTTATCCAGCTTGCGCGCGCCTGTCACGATGCGCGGGTCGGTGGTGTAGACGCCGTCCACATCGGTATAGATATCGCAGCGATCCGCTTTCAGCGCCGCCGCGATCGCCACCGCCGACGTATCCGACCCGCCGCGCCCGAGCGTGGCGATACGGCCATCCGGCGAAATGCCCTGAATGCCGGCGATCACCGCCACCATTCCCGATTTCAGCGTCTGGATCAGATTCTCAGCCTTGATGTCGGCGATGCGCGCCTTGCCGTGCGCCATGTCGGTCACCAGCGGAATCTGCCAGCCCGCGAACGACCTCGCCGGAATGCCCATCTCGATTAAACATAATGCCAGCAGCCCGCACGTCACCTGCTCACCCGACGATACGACCTGATCGTATTCGCCCCACGCTTCGGCGGTCGTAAGCGGCGATAACTGGCTCACGTAATCGACCAGCTGGTTGGTCGTACCCGCCATCGCGGAAACCACCACCGCCACCTCGTTACCGGCTTTCAGTTCCTTTTTGACCTTTTCGGCCACATTGCGGATACGCTCGATGTTTGCCACCGAGGTGCCGCCGAATTTCTGTACGATACGCGCCATTGTTTTCAGTCCCGAATCCAGCCCCCTTTCTAGGCAAGTTCGCACGACATGACAAGCGCATCTGTAAAAGATCCGTCCGGCTGGCGGTAATAGGCCTTTCTACGCCCGGAAACCGTGAATTTCTGCGCTTCATAGAGCTTTTGCGCTGCAGCATTACCGGCATCGACTTCGAGGAACATCCGCGTCGCCCCTGCCCTGTGCGCCTGCGCCATCGCCTCGGCGAGCAAACGGCGGCCAATCCCCTGCCGGCGCGAGGCGGGAACCACGGCGGTGGTGAGGATTTCGCTCTGCTCATGCATCACCCGCCACACGATCATCCCGACCACACCCGCCACCAGCGCATGCGTGCCGCCGGAAGCGAGCAATTCCTCAAAATCCTTGGCATTCCAGTGCTTTTCGAATGATTCCCGGTGTATCCGGGCGAGTTCGGGCGCGAGCTCCATGCCCGCGGGTTCCAGCGCGAATGCCATCACTTCCCAAACAGGCAGATCAGCCCCTTGGTATCGGGGTAGATATCCGCCTCGGTGATCTCCGCATCCGTGAATCCGGCCTGTTTTGCCAGTTGCTTCAGGTAATCGGCGGGATAGCGGAAAATACCCGCGGTAGCATCGAAGCGGTAATCGGCCCCCTCGCCTTTTTCGGCGGTCAGTGCGAAAATTCCGCCGGGTTTGGCCACCCGGGCGGCCTGCGCGAATAATTCACGCGCATCGCCCATATAGCTTAAGAGCTGGCAGGCGAGTACGATATCGACGCTGTTTTCGCCCACTTCCTTCAGGAATTCCACGGCGTCGCGGTTGATGAGCGCGTCGTAGGTTTTTTTGCCCGCAGCGTTTTGCAAGACCACCGCCTGCTCCAGCATTTTCGCAGAAGTATCGACACCGGTGATATGCGCCGCCACATCGGAAAGCTGCGAACCGCACAGCCCCGTGCCCACGCCGAGTTCGACGATCACATGGTCGATGCGCCCCTGCGCCAGTTGCGGGCGAAGCGCGGCGATAAGCGCCGTATGGCCGGTATACTGGAAATTCTCTAGCTGCTCCTGATTATACGTCGCGGCGACGGCGTCGAAATGCTCGACGACCAGCGCAGGCGGCATGCGTTGCGGCAGCGTCTGCGCGGGTGCGTTCCGGCCATGCGCAAGCGCCATGAAATAGGCGGCCAGCTCATGGCCGGGCTTGAGTGCGAGGGCTTTTTTGAGCGAAGCGATAGCCTGGGCGGGCTTGCCTTCGGCAAGCTGGCTGCGGCCAAGGTAATACCACGCCTCGCCGTAAGCGGGCTCCAGCCATGTCACCAGCCTGAAGCGGAAAAGCGCGTCGCCGATATTGCCCTGATTGAAATGGGCAAGCCCAAGCTCATAGTTATTCTTGACGATATTGGTGTTTTTGTACCAGTTCGCCTTGAGGGAGAACAGTTGCTGCATCAGCCCGTCGCCCAGCGACTGCGCGGATAATTTCGGGGCCGGCTCGCCCGCCGCCGGTGTTTTCTGGTTCCGCTTGGTGAAGAACATAGTATATTCCTGCGCTGAGCCCTAAGATTACCGGCCTCCGCCAGACAAAGAAAGAGAAACTTTGATGACAATCAACGCCAGCACCGCCGACGCCGGGGAAATCGCCCGTTTTTCCGCCCTCGCCGAAACATGGTGGGACGAGCGCGGCCCGATGGCCCCCCTGCACCGCATCAATCCCGTGCGGCTGGCATGGATCGTCGAACGCATCACGCAGCATTACGGTAAAACCGAAGGGCTGTCGCTGCTCGATATCGGCTGCGGCGGCGGCTTGGTGTGCGAACCGATGGCCCGCCTCGGCGCAAACGTCACCGGCATCGACGCCGCCGAAAAAAACATTGAAGTGGCTAAACTTCATGCAAAGCAATCGGGGCTGGAAATCGACTACCGCTGCACCACCGCCGAAACGCTTTCCGGCACGTTCGACGTCGTACTGGCACTCGAAGTCGTCGAGCACGTCGCCAATGTCGAGGCCTTCGTCGACGGCACCTGCAAGCTGGTGAAACCCGGCGGTCTGCTGATTTATTCCACCCTCAACCGCACCGCCAAATCCTACGCGCTCGGCATCGTCGCGGCGGAATACATCCTGCGCTGGCTCCCGCGCGGCACGCATGACTGGAAGAAATTTTTAAAACCGTCCGAGCTCCACGCCCATCTCCGCCGCAATAACATGAATGTCGGGGAGATGACAGGCATGGTCATGAACCCGCTTTCAATGAAATGGGAAATGAACGCGAAGGATGTCAGCGTGAATTATTTGCTGGCGGCGACTAAGTAAATTCCCTGTCATGCGCAAGCGACGGCAGGCTTTTCCTGACCTTCGCCACCTGCGTCAGGTCAATCTCCGCCATCACCACGCCTTCTTTTTCGCCGCCATCGGCCAGCACCTTCCCCCACGGGTCGACGATCAGCGAATGGCCGAACGTCTTGCGCCCGCCGGGATGCGTACCCGTCTGCGCCGGAGCGACGATGAAGCAACCGTTCTCAATCGCCCGCGCGCGCAGCAGCACGTGCCAGTGCGCCTCGCCGGTCACGCGCGTAAACGCCGACGGCACAGTGATGATCCCCGCACCGGCTTTGGCAAGTGTGCGGACGAGCTGCGGGTAGCGCAAATCGTAGCACACGGTAAGCCCGGTTTTCCCCCACGGCGTTTCGGCAATCACCGCCTTATCGCCCGATGCCATTTTCTCCGATTCCCGGTAGGTCTGCCCGTCGCCGATATCGACGTCAAAGAGGTGGATTTTATCGTAAGACGCCGCGATTTCACCCTTGGGATTGAACAGCAGCGAGCGGTTCACCGTTTTTTCCGCGTGCGCGCCGGCAATGGCGACCGACCCGGCCAGCAGCCAGCGCTGATGCTCCTTCGCCAGCGCCGCCGCAGCCTGCACCGCCGGATGCGCATCTTGCGTAAAGCGTTCACGCTTCGCCGTGGGCTCGTCCATGAGGAAGGCGTTTTCCGGCAAGGCAATAAACTCCGCGCCCTCCGCCGCCGCCTCCCCCACCAGCGCTGAAACGCGGGCGATATTGGCAGCGATGTCGGGGCCGGAATTAAGCTGGATGCAGGCAATTTTCATATTATCTCGCTGTACTTAATAGATTTTTCGAATTATTCGCCATAATGTCATGAAACCTTCACACAGGAAACTCAAAAATTCCTTTAGAATATTTAAGATAATCAGGATACCGACAATCAATGACCGATCGTAAACATAACACACGGCTCCCTTCACATGGCGCCATGCTGCGCGACCTGAAACAATCGATAAGCCGTTCGCACACGACGGCATATACGCCGGCACTGTCGCAGGCATTCCAGCATGCCGCCGCGCTCCTGGGCTATGAGTCCCGCATTATCAGCGAAGCATCATTCCAGGCCTCGGCCCCACCGGAACTTCAGCAGGCATACGGCATTCTGAAGCACGGGATACTGGCGATTTCCGGCAGCGAGATCAGCGGGCAGACGCTGGACGGGCTTAGCGCCGCCGCCATTGCCGAAGTGAATAAAACCTACGCCAGCATCGATGTGCGCGCTGCGCTTTCGTTCAGGCAGGATGTTCAGGCCATGTGGAAACTGGCCACCAAGAAAACAGGTCTCGGAACGGTCAGGGAACCCGCTACCGCCGCCGCGTCCGGCCTTTCCATGTAAGGAAGCCGGCGTTTACGCCGCTTCGCCTTTTTCCGCTTCTTCCGCCAATACCTGCTTCGCTTTGGGCGAGAGCTGCAAATGCAGTTCGCGCAGTTGCTTGTCGTCGGCGGGCGCCGGGGCCTGCATGAGCAGATCTTCGGCCTTCTGGTTCATCGGGAAGGCGATGACTTCGCGGATATTGGGTTCTTCGGCAAGCAGCATGACGATGCGGTCGACGCCGGGGGCAAGGCCGCCGTGCGGCGGTGCGCCGAATTTGAAGGCGCTGATCATGCCGCCGAAGCGCTTATCCACCACGTCGGGCCCGTAACCGGCTATTTCAAACGCCTTATACATGATATCCGGCTTGTGGTTACGGATCGCGCCGCTCGACAGCTCGACGCCGTTGCACACGATGTCATATTGGTAAGCGAGAATATCCAGCGGATTCTTGGTAAGCAGCGCGTCCATCCCGCCCTGCGGCATGGAGAACGGGTTGTGCGAAAAAATGACCTGCTTAATATCTTCGTCGAATTCGAAATAAGGGAAATCGACGACCCAGAGGAATTTGAACACACCTTTTTCAAGCAGGTCGAGCTCGTCGCCAAGCTTGGTACGCACCTTCCCGGCAAATTTCGCCGCGGGGAGTTCCTTGTCACAGGCGAAGAATACCGTATCGCCGGCAGTAAGCCCGGTTTTCACGGCGATCTGCGCCAGCACATCGGCAGGGATGAATTTGGCGATAGGTCCCTTGCCGGTGAGCGCGCCGTTTTCCTGTTCGAAGATAACATAGCCAAGCCCCGGCGCGCCTTCGTCCTTCGCCCAGTCGTTGAGCTTGTCGAAAAAGCTGCGCGGCTGGCTGCCGGTTTTCGGAGCAGGAATGGCGCGCACAACGCCGCCTGCCGCGATGATTTTTTTAAACGCGTTGAAGGTGACGCTTTCCTGCGAAAACTCCGCCGTCACGTCGGTAATCAGCAGCGGATTGCGGAGGTCCGGCTTGTCGCTGCCATATTTCAGCATCGACTCTTTGTAGGTGATACGCGGGAACGGCGCGTTGGTCACGATCTTGTCGGAGAACTCCGTGAATACGCCGAACAGCACCGGTTCGATAGCGGCGAATACGTCTTCCTGCGTGACAAACGACATCTCGATATCGAGCTGGTAGAATTCGCCGGGGCTGCGGTCGGCCCTTCCATCCTCATCGCGGAAGCAAGGCGCGATCTGGAAATAGCGGTCGAACCCGGACACCATCAGCAATTGCTTGAATTGCTGCGGCGCCTGCGGCAGCGCGTAGAACTTGCCGGGATGGATGCGGCTCGGCACGAGGTAATCGCGCGCGCCCTCGGGCGAGCTTGCGGTCAGGATCGGCGTCTGGAATTCGGTGAAGCCCTGGTCGATCATGCGGTGACGCAGCGAGGCGATCACCTGGCTGCGCAGCATGATATTTTTATGGGCCTTCTCGCGGCGCAAATCGAGGAAGCGGTATTTCAGGCGGGTTTCTTCGGGCTGCTCGCGGTCGGAATTGACCTGTAGCGGCAACGCCTCGGCGGCGGATTCAAGGTGGTAGCTTTCCACCACGACTTCGATCTCACCGGTCGGAATCTGTTTGTTGACCGTCTCGGCGGTACGCGCCACGACTCTGCCGGTGACGGTGATCACGCTTTCCAGATGCACCTGCGACAGCGCGTCCAGATGCGGGTTTCCCTTGGCGGCCACCAGCTGCGTGAGCCCGTAATGATCGCGCAAATCCACGAACAGCAATTCGCCGTGATCGCGCTTGCGATGCACCCAGCCGGAAAGCTTGACGGTGGTGCCGGTATGTTCGCTGCTCAGCGCGGCGCAATGATGGGTGCGATATGCGTGCATGGTGTTCCCTAGCCTTGTGCTTTATGGTTTAAGGAGTTGTGGTATATAAGATTGCGATACTTCTGCCAAGCGCTAGCTTGGCCTTTTCAAAGCGA
>CAZBUX010000012.1:0-12095 GCA_964495185.1 uncultured Rickettsiales bacterium
AATCCACGGCACGTAAGATAGCAGAAACGCACATGAAGGAACCGCCGCTCGATATCACGGTGAAATCGAATGCGGAATCGTGGGCGAAGCAACTGGGAGGAACGGTACTTCCGCTTGGGTCGGTACGGCTGAATGATGCGAAAAACATCCCGCATCTCAAGGGATTCAGCGACGGTGAATGGTGGGTACAGGATGTCGCCGCCAGCATTCCGGCGAAACTGCTTGGCGATATCAGTGGCAAACGCGTCGCCGACCTGTGCGCGGCGCCCGGCGGAAAAACGGCGCAGCTTGCCGCTATGGGCGCGCATGTCACCGCCGTGGACGTGTCGAAAGAGCGCGTCGCGCTGCTTAAAACCAATATCCACCGCCTGAAACTGCAAGTCGATTACGTCGTATCCGACGCAAGCAAATGGAAACCGGCCACACCGCCCGACGCCATCCTGCTCGACGCACCCTGCTCCGCCACCGGCACCCTGCGCCGCCACCCCGATGTGGCGTGGAACCGCACACCTGAAGAAATCGGCCGCCTGCCGCAGGTGCAAAGCAGGCTTCTCAACCACGCGCTGGATATACTCGCAAAGGGCGGCACCCTCATCTATTCCGTCTGCTCCCTACAGCCCGACGAGGGCGAAGGGCAGATTACGGCACTGCTCAAAGAACGTAAAGATGTCAGCCTGATACCCGTTGACCCCGCCTTGCTGGCCGGAAATGCGGAATGGCTCACCAAACGCGGCGAAGTGCGCACCCTGCCCTGCCATATAGCTGACAGGGAGGGTATGGACGGATTCTATGCGGCTGTGCTAAAGAAGAATGATGATTAAGATAGCCCCTTCGATTCTCTCCGCCGATTTCGCCCGACTGGGCGATGAGGTTAAAGCCGTGACCGATGCGGGCGCGGATTACATCCATGTCGATGTGATGGACGGGCATTTCGTGCCGAACCTCACTATCGGGCCGGTGGTGATCAAGTCGATCCGCAGCCACAGCAAGCTGCCGTTCGACGTGCATCTTATGATCGAGAATCCCGATCTTTCGATTGAATCCTATGCCAAGGCGGGCGCGGATATTATTACCGTGCATGCCGAAGCCTGCACACATTTAAATCGCACGTTGCAACTGATCAAATCGCAGGGCAAGAAATGCGGCGTGTCGCTGGTGCCCACCACGCCCGCTTCGGCGCTGGATTACGTGATGAACGACGTGGACCTGATTTTAGTGATGACCGTGAATCCGGGCTTCGGCGGACAGAGCTTCATCGCTTCCCAACTCGATAAGATTAAACAGATTCGCGGCATGATCGCAAAGACGGGGCGGAAAATCGATCTCGAAGTCGATGGCGGCGTCAATGCGGAAACCGCAAAGCAAGTGATCGCCGCCGGGGCCGACGTGCTGGTGGCGGGCAGCGCCGTATTTACCGGCGATGCCAATGCTTATGCCGCCAACATCAAGAAGCTCCGCGCTTAACATGACGGCGCGCTGCCCGATCTGCGATAAGAAAGCGGATGTAAAGCTTACCCCGTTCTGCTCGAAACGCTGCGCCGATATCGATCTCATCCGCTGGGTCGAAGGCAAATATTCCGTGCCGGTAGTGGAAAACGACGATATTCCCGACGAAGAAGAAGCGCAGGGAAGCACGCACTGAACTATAGTGCACTTTCTCTTACGGACGCCGAACGGCTCAATTTCCCTGCCTTCCTTATCAGCTCATCGATCCTGAATGCATATTCCCCATCCAACGATTGATGATGATCGACATACCGCCTGATCGCCTGTAATTCAGCCTGAATATAATCGATAAACTCATCGCGCCTGCACGGGTGAAAATGCTGCCTGCACCCGTGCTTCGATGCAATCCCCCCCATTTCCCTTAGGATCATCCTGTCTTTACCAACATAGATGACTTCGTTACGGAGCTTGCCGTGAGTACGCTCCAGCATATCCTTATACCACGCGATTATAGAGTGGTCGCCACTGTTATGGGTAATCATCCGTATATGCGGCATGATATACTTACGTGTCGCGCTAATGCCGTAGAGCGCAGAGACTACAAACTGGTCTTTGAAATCATAAATATTGATGTCACTTTCATGCGCCGGGCAGGTTTCCGGCGACAACTTCTTCTTCAATTCCCACGCCATGCTCTGAACACGTTGCTTATCCGCGTCTGAAACCATGCCGGGCTCCAGGTAGACGGAAAACGCCGCCGCGATTTCGCTTATAAACCGTATATCAGCATAGTTTGCGTCGGGGATCAGTATTTTATCCCGGTGATCAAGGATAAATTCATCACGGCCTGTCCCATGAAGCGTATGCCGTTGCGTAAGTATCGCCTCATCCAGCGCATAATTGTTCGACTCTGCCAGCAGACCTCGCGGCAGCACGACTCTTACATCTTTATAACCCGTGTTTCTTGCAAGCTCTATATAGCCGAACGTGAGCTCTTCGAGAGGACGGCTTCGCGTTTCTGTGTCTATAATTATGTAATCCTGCATAGCCCCGGCATTAAATAGCGCTCAAGCTTTTTCGATAAAATCCGCCAATACTTTCTTGTGTCCCGCCTTGTCGAAATTGATTTCGACATGGTCGCCGCTTACCGAAAGCACGCGGCCATAGCCGAATTTCTGGTGGAATACGCGCACGCCCTTGGAAAAACGGGCGGTGTCCGATAAAGGCGCCTGCGAGGTTTTAAGAATGGAGTCGATTTCGTTCTGCCAGCTGCCGCCAGAGGCTTTGCGCATGGTGCCGTAAGCGCCGCCGGAAAGCTTGTCGATGTTTTCCGCGGGCAGCTCGCCGATGAAGCGCGAGGGGATGCTGCTTTGCCACTGGTTGTAAATGCGGCGGTTAGCGGCGTGGGTGATATAAAGATTTTTACGGGCGCGCGTGATGCCTACATAGGCCAGACGGCGCTCTTCCTCCAGCCCCTTGTTGCCACTTTCATCGAGGGCGCGCTGGTGAGGAAATACGCCTTCTTCCCAGCCGGGAAGGAATACCACGTCGAATTCCAGACCTTTGGCGGCGTGCAGCGTCATGAGACTGATCATGTCGGTGTCGTCACCGGTGTTGGCTGCTTCGGTCACGAGGCTCACGTGTTCCAGAAAATGCTCTATGCCTTCGAAATCGCCGATGGCGCGGGTGAGTTCCTTTAAATTTTCCAGACGTCCGGCGGCATCGGAAGATTTCTCCATCTGCCACATCTGACGGTAGCCGCTCTCTTCAAGAACAAGCTCGGCCACTTCGGAAAGCGAGAGCACGGCTAGCTGTGCGCGCCAGCGTTCGCAGCCGTTGATGAAACCGTCCAGCGCTGCACCGAGCTTGCCCTTGAAGCTGCCGGATTTGAGCAAGTGGGCGGTGGCGTTGTAGAGTGAGGTGTTCAGACTGCGCGCGGTGGTATGAAGCTGCTGCATGGTCGCCTGACCGATGCCGCGCTTGGGCGTGTTGACAATGCGCTCGAAGGCAAGGTCGTCGGAAGGCTGCGAAAGCAGGCGTAAGTAGGCAATCGCATCACGCACTTCAGCGCGTTCGTAGAAACGGAGTCCCCCGATAACGCGGTAATGGATGCCGAGGGTGAGGAAACGCTCTTCGAAAGCGCGAGTCTGGAAACCGGCCCGAACTAATATCGCCATCTGGCGGAGTGAGGTGCCGTGGCGCTGGAGGGTTTCGACTTCCTCGCCGACATAGCGCGCTTCCTCGCCTTCGTCCCAGACGGATTTGAGGCGGATTTTTTCCCCGTCTTTTACCGGCGTCCACAGCGTCTTACCGAGACGCCCCTTGTTGTTGGAGATGACGGCGCTGGCGGCAGCGAGGATGTGCGGCGTCGAGCGATAGTTGCATTCGAGGCGCACCACTTTAGCATCCGGAAAATCGCGTTCGAAACGCAGGATATTGCCGACTTCGGCCCCTCGCCAGCTGTAGATCGACTGGTCGTCATCGCCCACGCAGCAGATGTTCTTATGACCAATGGCAAGCAGGCGGAGCCAGAGATACTGCGCGACGTTGGTGTCCTGATATTCATCGACGAGAATATATTTGAAACGGCGAGCGTATTCCTGAAGCACGTCCTCGTGGGCGGTAAAAAGCGTGATCATGTGCAGAATCAGATCGCCAAAGTCGACGGCATTGAGCTGTCGCAGGCGATCCTGATAGGCTTTATAAACCGCAACCGCGTGGCCGCCGGCTGCCTGACGGTCATTCGCGGCAGTCACTTTATCGGGCACCAGCGCCTGATCTTTCCAGCTCTGGATGATGGAAGAAAAAAGTTTCGGAGGCAGTGCTTTTTCGTCGATACCACGGTCGGAAAGTATGGCTTTGATGATACGGAGCTGATCGTCCTCGTCGAGAATGGTGAAGCTCGACGCAAGGCCTAGTTTCTCTGCGTGGCGGCGGATGATACGCACGCCGATGGAATGGAACGTGCCCATCCACAGGGACTGCGAACTCCCGGTCAGATGGTTTACGCGCTCGGCCATTTCGCGCGCGGCTTTGTTGGTGAAAGTGACCGCGAGGATCTCACCCGGATAGGCAAGCCTGCTCATCAGTATATGTGCGATACGGGTGGTGAGCACGCGCGTTTTGCCCGTGCCGGCACCCGCAAGTACCAGCACGGCGCCGTCCGTAGCTTCCACAGCCTCGCGCTGCTCGGAGTTGAGCGAGTCCAGCAGGGGATTGGCGAAGTCTTCCGTGGGGGCAATGTTCACGGCAAGGTCAGCCATATCGGCAATACCCCGCTCATATGCAGCGACTCAACGATGGCGAATAACGGCATGGGCAGGAAGAAAATCGCTGCGTCCATCAGCGTGCGCCGGACGAATTTCGGCATGGTTTCAACCTGCTCCGGCTCATGCCACAACTTCCAGTTGGGAATCCAGCGCGGCACTTCGCGCAGATACGCAGCGTAAGACTCGCCGAATTTATGCGAAAGAAAAGCTTCCTCGCGCTTCACCACCTGCGGATAATACCACATATACGCGCCTGCCAGTAGCGCCAGCATGGCGAACATGCCCGATTGCAGGCCAATGCCAACCGTAGCGAGGAAGGAGAAAACATAAAGCGGGTTACGCACGACCGAGAACATGCCCTGGCGTACAATGGTGTCGTTCTTGCGCCCGCCGATATAGGCCGAGCAATAGGCACGGCCCAAAGCGCCCGCTACCACCAGTGCGTAACCGATCCACAGCATGCATTCGCGCGGGAAGTGCCCGGCTTGCATCGCGGGCGCGCTTACCAGCACCAACGCCACGGCGAATACCGCGAAGATACGGCTGTGCAGCTGGCGGATTTTCAGCAGTTTCGGAGGATTTGCAGTCATTTCACTTGCGGTCATCATTGAGCCTGTCGTCGTCGTTATCACGGGAATCCGCTGGCATCATAGCGCCCGGCGGCGATTGGTAAAGCTTAGAATAGGGTTCGATCACCCATGGCCTTTTACCACGGTAGGCGTTGGCGGTCGTGATTTCCACCGTCTTGCCCTCGCCGAAGCGCAACCCCGTGGCGCCATTTTTATCGAGGTACTTCCGGTCGATGATCAGCGGAACGTTGCTGCAAGGCAACGCGTCGACGGTAATCTCTGCGATAAGAATATCGGGATTTTCCTGACAGATAAACTGCACGGACGAATCTTTTCTTGCCACAAGCAAACGCCGCCCTTCTAAAATCATGCCGCAATGTTTTTCCACGCAGACGGGCGCGAACGTGCTGTGCTTGACGTCCTTGATTACCATCGCATCATCCTGTCCCTCGGAGCGCAGCCATGCCTCGCCGTCAAAACTGTTGGGAGTGCCGCGCAAGAAGAGATAATCATGAGTGGAAACACGCACCATGACCTTGGTGGCATCGTCACTAATTAATATGTCGTAAGGCCGGTGCAGCAAGGCGGTGGCCATACCAAGCAATATCAGCGGCACGCCGAAAAGCCGCCAGCGCTGACGCCAGAGGCAGAGCCATATTCCACCCGCCACGATGGTCAATACTCCCATAAAACTCGGCGAAGGCACGGGCACCGAAGCGAACGGCAGCGACGCAAACCAGCGCGCGCCATCGATCATGATGCTGATGCCGGACTGCATAATCGCAAGCGGCACTGCCTCCAGCCCGAACGGCATGGCAAGGAATGCCAGCAGCGCCGCCGACATGATCCAGAATGACGACAAGGGCGCCAGGAACATATTGGCGACAATGCCCCAGATGGTGAAGCGGTTGAAATGGTAAATGACCAGCGGCGTAGTGGCGAGCGTGGCCGCAAGCGATGTGCACATCAGGGCGAAAAAATAATTACGGAAACGGTTGAGCGCCCCTGCCCCACTGCGATGGATAGCGTCGCTGAAACGCTCGTAAAGAGCCACTACCGCCAACGTCGCAGCAAACGAGAGCTGGAAGCTGGCACCGAGTATGGATTCCGGCCAGAGCAGGAGTATGATGCATGCCGCCCACGCGAGCGAATAAAGGCTGATGCCGCGCCGGTCGAACAGCACCGCCACCATGACGCAAGCTACCATGATGAACGAACGCACGGCGGGCACGGGGTAGCCGGCCAGAAACAGGTAAATCAGCGCGCCCACCAGACCTACGACGGCGGAGACTTTTTTCACCGGTATGCGCTGCGCCAGCGGCATATACAGGCAAAGCAGGAAACGTGCCGCCGCGTAGATCAGCCCGGCGGCCAGCGACATGTGCAGGCCAGAGATGGAAAGGATGTGGTACAGGCCGGAATCGCGCATGGCGTCCTTGATGTCCTCGGGAATCTGTGAGGCTTCCCCGACCATAAGCGCCGTGGCCACCGCGCCGTGACCTTCGGGCATGGAAGCGCCGATACGCTCGGCCAGCCCCAGACGGAGCCGGTTCAGCCACGGGCGGAAGCTGTCGGGGGGTACGGATTCGATGAGTTCGGGCGTTTGCGGGGCGTAGCCTACCGCGCCGAGCCGGTCGTAATAAAACACCCGGGCGAAATCATAGGCGCCGGGCATTACCGGCGACGGCGGCGAAAAAAGGATGGCGCGGACTTTGATACGGTCGCCCACCTGCAGATCTGGAGTCAATTGCTTATGAGTAATGCTGATGCGGTGCGGAGTGGTTTTGGCCTGCACCCGCTCGATGCTGACGTCGGAAAGCACGAAACGCTGGCCCTTCTCCTTGAGCTGAATATCGTCGATGCGACCTTCCACGATACGGTGGTAGAGAGTTTTGCGCAGGATGGGGGCGTCCACCGTGGCCGTGCGCAGGGTGGCGGTCAGCGCCCCGAAGGCAACGATGAAGCAAACGAGGGCGGGCCATTTAACGGCTGGCAGGGCCCTAAACAGCAAAACAACCGCCCCCAGCGCCAGTGCGAGCGTGAGCACGGCCCAGAGCGGAGGCTCGAATGGCAGGGCAAAGTAGCCGCCGATGCCCGTACCGAGCAGCACCGGCACCCAGAGCGCCAGCCGCCTGCGGGCCGCAAGGCTGTCAGAATGTGTTGGCAATTCCAAGGATAAACCCTATAAAAACCTCCTTATTACTTAGAGCTTGTTTAGTCATATGTCGATAGTCACCCGCTTCGCCCCCTCCCCCACCGGATATTTACATATCGGCGGCGCACGCACGGCGTTGTTTAACTGGCTGCTGGCCAAGCGCCACGGCGGAAAGTTTTTACTGCGTATTGAAGATACCGACCGCGCGCGTTCCACACAGGAAGCCATCGACGCAATCCTGGGCGGCATGAAATGGCTGGGGCTGGACTGGGACGGTGAACCGTATTTCCAGAGCCAGCATGAAAAACGCCACGTCGAAGTGGCGCAGGAACTGATCAGGCGCGGACAGGCTTATAATTGTTATTGCAGTACTGAAGAGCTGGCTGAACTGCGCGCAAAAAAAATGCCTTACGACCGCCGCTGGCGAGATAAGGACGCCAAGGATGCACCCGCCGGCGTGAAGCCTGCCGTGCGCCTGAAAGCACCGCTTGATAGGGATGTGGTCGTGAAGGATATCGTTCGCGGCGATGTCAGCGTTCCGGCGGGGCAGCTTGAAGATTTAGTGATACTTCGCTCCGACGGCACGCCGACCTATAACCTTGCCGTGGTGGTTGATGATCACGATATGGGCATAACGCACGTCGTGCGCGGCGAGGATCACCTGACCAACGCCGCCAAGCAACTGGTAATGTATGAAGCAATGGGCTGGAAAGTGCCTGAATTCGCGCATGTGCCGTTGATTCATGGTGCGGACGGCGCCAAGCTTTCCAAACGCCACGGCGCCGTCGGCGTTGAAACTTACCGCGATCTGGGTTACCTGCCGGAAGCGGTGCGCAACTACCTGCTGCGGCTTGGCTGGGCGCACGGTGATGAAGAAACAATTTCGACCCAGCAGGCTATTGAATGGTTCTCGCTGGAGGCTATCGGCAAATCGCCGTCGCGTTTCGATTTCGCCAAGCTGGATAATCTGAACGGGCATTATATTCGTGAAGCTGATGATGCGCGGCTGGTGGAGCTGGTAACGGCGTTTCTGAAAAGCACCCCTAACCTGAAACCGGACGAGCACAAAGACCTGCTGCTACGCGGCATGAACGGATTGAAGCAACGCGCCAAAACGATAAAAGAACTGGCGGAGAATGCAGCGTTTTATGTGACGGGAACGCAAGTTCCCATAAACGATAAGGCGCGCGAGCTTCTTGCCAAGGGGGGAAAAGAAATACTCCTTAAAATCATTCCCGAACTGGATGGTTTTACGGACTGGCAAGCCGAAGCTTTACAGAACCTGTGCAAAGCCTGGAGCGAAGCCAACGGTAAAAAACTGGGCGATATCGCGCAACCTTTACGGGCGGCCCTGACCGGAAGCACCGTATCGCCTGGCGTGTTTGAAGTTCTTGAGATTCTTGGTAAAAAAGAAAGCCTTGGCCGCCTGAAAAACGCATGTTAGTATGTAACTTATGACCATCTTACCGCTTATAATCGCGCCTGACCCGAGGCTTAAAACGCAGTCGCTTCCCGTCGAAAAAATCGACGCGGAAATCCGTGCGCTTGCCGCCGACCTGTTCGACACAATGTATGCCGAGCGCGGCATCGGGCTGGCGGCAGTGCAGGTCGGCGTACTCAAGCGTCTCGTAGTCGCCGATGTCACGTGGCGCGACGATGGAACGCCCGGCGAGCAATTCGTGCTGATCAACCCGGAAATTCTGAGCGATTCGCAGGACATCCAGTCGTATAAGGAAGGCTGCCTGTCCTTCCCCGATCAGTTCGCGGAAGTGGAACGCCCGAAAGCGGTGCGTGTGCGCTATCTCGATCTCGACGGCAAACAGCAGGAAAAAGATTTCGACGGCATCCTCGCCACCTGCATCCAGCATGAAATCGACCACTTAAACGGCATTACGTTCGTGGATCATATATCGAATATGAAACGCGACATGATCCTGCGGAAACTCACCAAGCTCAAAAAACAGGGCTATTTCGACCATGACCATGATCACGACCATGTGCATGGCGAACACTGCAATCATTGATATATCCAATGCGCCTTGTATTCATGGGCACCCCGGCTTTCGCGCTGCCAACGCTTGAAGCGTTGCATAAGGCAGGACACACTATCGTCGCCGTTTACACGCAACCGCCCCGACCAGCCGGACGCGGGCAGAAAGAAAGACCATCACCCGTGCATGAGTTTGCACTTGCGCATGGCCTTGCGGTTCATACCCCCGAAAGCCTGAAAACAAAGGAAGCGCAGGATATTTTTGCGAGCCATAAGGCCGATGTCGCTGTCGTGGTCGCTTATGGGTTGCTATTGCCCAAACCGATTCTGGAGGCGTACCCGCTTGGCTGCATCAACGTGCATCCGAGTTTACTGCCGCGCT
This sequence comes from uncultured Rickettsiales bacterium, assembly GCA_964495185.1. GTDB lineage: Bacteria > Pseudomonadota > Alphaproteobacteria > Rickettsiales > SXRF01 > CAZBUX01. Next base: position 9,812 of record CAZBUX010000012.1, read on the forward strand.
GGCGCGGGGCGGCCCCTATCCAGCGGACGATTATGACAGGTGATAAGGAAACCGGAATCGTCATCATGCAGATGGACGCGGGGCTGGATACCGGGGACATGCTGCTGGTGGAAAAACACCCTGTCCCTGATTTTTTTGACGCAGGAACGCTTCACGACGAGTTGTCGCAAAAAGCGGCGCCGCTGGTGCTTAAAACGCTGGATGGGCTGGCAAACAAAACACTTACTCCCATAAAACAGCCTGCCGAAGGCGTAACCTACGCTAAAAAAATAACCAAGGAAGAATGCCGGATCGACTGGAATCAATCGGCGGAGAGCATTCATAACCAGATTCGCGGACTGTCGCCGTCGCCGGGGGCATATTTCGAATATGCGGGAGAACACATCAAAATATTCAGTAGCACTTATGATTCCGGGAAATATGCTTATGCCCCCGGCGAAGTGTCGATGCTTCCTCTAGACATCGCATGCGGTCAGGGAATGCTGATCCCACTGGAAATGCAACGCCCCGGTAAAAAGCGCATGCATACCATGGATGTACTGAAAGGTTTTGCGATACCCGTAGGAACGGTATTAAAATAGATGCCGCGTTACAAACTTACTATCGAATATGACGGCAGCGCCTATTGTGGCTGGCAGCGACAGATTGGGCAATCGAGCGTTCAGGAATCGCTTGAAATCGCAGCGTTTAAATTCGGCGGCGTGGAAACGGAAGTAATCGGCGCGGGACGCACCGATTCGGGAGTACACGCCACGGCGCAGGTAGCGCATGTCGACCTGCCAAAACCGCTCTCCGCATTTCGGGTGATGCAGGGTATCAACTATTACCTCTTCAACCCCGAGGGAAATAACCCGGAAGAAACCACCGATACCGCGCCCGCCAACCGCATCGCCGTCATAGGCGCCGAGGAGGTATCGGAAGAATTCCATGCAAGGTTTTCAGCCAAACGACGCTATTACCGCTACCGCATTATCAATCGCCGCGCGCGGCTGGGGCTGGAAGCAGGGCGCGCGTGGCACGTGGTGGAAGAACTGGATACGGGCATCATGCAGGAAGCGGCGAATCTGTTGCTCGGACATCATGATTTCACCAGCTTCCGCGATACGGCGTGCCAAGCTAAATCGCCGGTAAAAACGCTTGAGAAACTTGAAATCACCCGCAATGGCGAGGAGATCATCGTCTACACCTATGCCCGCTCTTTCCTGCACCATCAGGTTCGCATCATGGTAGGCACGCTTGCCATGGCGGGAAAAGGCAAGTGGACGCCTGACGACGTAAAGCATGCCCTTGAAGCCAGAGACCGCACTCAGGCCGGGCCAACCGCACCGCCGGACGGGTTATATCTTACGGGCGTGGATTATTAGTAACGACGCATCTTCCAGTCCATGTCCTGTTGCTTCATGCGCTCATATTCCTTGCGCTGCTCTTCCATCAGCCTGATGGTTTTTTCGTCTTTGACGCATTTGTCGTACTCAGCGGTGCCCGATTTATAGCCGAGGCCCTGACAACGCGCAGCAGAATCATAGTCTTTCTTTTCATCGGCGCAGCCCGAAAGCGTAAGAGCGGCCAGAGCCATGATCGTAAAGTTGCGTAACATAAGAACCTCCCTATTCGTGTGTGATGTCTTTGTAGTCGCCTTCGATGACTTTTCCGGCGGCGGGCGGCGGCGCAGGCTTTGCATCGCGCACGAAGCGGAAACGCTGCCAGCGGCCCGTGAGCTTCATGAAAATCGCTTCGGCAAAAATCACGAGCGTTATCGCAAGAATCAGGAACAGTCCGAACCAGAATGCGCTAAAAAGCAATACGGATATCAGTAGCGCAGCAAGGATGAAGCCGATGATTTCCATGCTACACCGTGCCGAAGCTCTTGATCAGACTGCCGCAAAGCATGTACCAGCCATCGATAAGCACGAAGAAAATGAGCTTGAACGGCAGCGAAATCATTACCGGCGGCAGCATCATCATACCCATCCCCATAAGGATCGATGCGATCATCATATCGATCACCACGAAGGGGATGAAAATAAGGAAGCCGATTTCAAATGCACGCTTGAGTTCACTGATCATGAAAGCCGGGATGAGCACGCGGTACGGCGTATCCGTAGGCTCCTTGATTTCAAGGCCGGGAGACATGTCGACGAACAGATTCAGGTCTTTAGCGCGCACGTGCTTAAGCATAAACTCATGGAACGGCGCACCGACGCGCTCGAATGCCACTTCTTCGGTAATCGTTTCGTCCAACAAAGGCTTCACACCGTCATTATATGCCTGCTCTAGCGCCGGA
>CAZBUX010000012.1:12105-15105 GCA_964495185.1 uncultured Rickettsiales bacterium
GGAGCCATAATGAAGGCGGTTAAAAAAAGCGCCAGCGAGATAAGCGCCTGGTTAGGCGGCGTCTGCTGAAGGCCAAGCGCCGTACGCAGAAAAGACAATACGATCACGATGCGCAGAAATGAGGTCATCATAATGACGATTGACGGCGCCAGCGTAATCACCGTCATGAAGATCACCAGTTGGATCAATCGCCCGGCGGCGGTGCCGCTGCTGGATTTACCGAGATCGACGGTCATGGATTGGGCAAGTGCGTCTTGCGAGATAAATAGCGCAAGCAGGAAAAGTGCGGGGAGTATCAGCCGTTTTATCATTTGTTCCCCTTTATGCCCGATTCGATCACGGTTTCACGTCCATCCGCCACCAATAGCAGATGCTCGACATCGTCCCGGCGTATAAGCACCAACCGCCGTTTGTAATCCAGCGGAGCGATCTCAACCACCTGAATACGGCCCTGACCGGCCTTCGCGCCGTAAATACCGCCCGGTTTCCCATAGCGTTTAAGCCCCCAGCCCATCAATCCGATCAGGCCGAGAACGAAGGCAAATGCCAGCATAAACTGGGTAAAATCGACACTATCCATGAAGCCGCCGCTGAAAAGATTAGGCAATCATTGCATTTTCTTGCAAATCCGGTAAGTTGTCCGCCCTTTTATCGCTTTTTAGCACAAGAAACAAGGTAAACGATTTTATGAGTTACAAAGTAGCCGTTGTCGGCGCCACGGGCAATGTCGGCCGCGCCATGCTTGAAATCCTCGCAGAGCGCGGCTTTCCCGCCCGCGAAGTGGTGGCGCTCGCTTCAAGCGCATCCATCGGCAGGGAAGTCAGCTTCGGCGAGGACGCTGTATTAAAGGTGCAGGCGCTCGAAGATTACGACTTTACCGATACCGATATCGCGCTGTTCTCACCCGGCGCCGCCGTTTCTAAAATTCATGCGCCGCGCGCCGCCGCTGCGCAATGCGTGGTCATCGACAATACGTCGCATTTCCGTATGCAGCCCGATATCGCGCTGGTAGTGCCGGAAGTAAACGCGCAGACGCTCAAAGATTTCCGCAAGACCTATATTATTGCCAATCCCAACTGCTCGACGATGCAGATGGTGGTGGCTCTGAAGCCGCTCCACGATGCAGCAAAAATCAAGCGTGTGGTGGTGTCTACCTACCAGTCGGTTTCCGGCGCTGGAAAGCAGGGCATGGACGAGTTGTTCGACCAGACCAAATCATTGTTCATGAACGACCCGAAGGAAGCGTCCAAATTCACCAAACGCATCGCGTTCAACGTGATTCCCCATATCGACGTGTTCATGGAAGACGGTTCGACCAAGGAAGAATGGAAAATGGTGCAGGAAACCAAAAAAATCCTCGATTCCGGCATCGAAGTGACTGCCACCTGCGTGCGCGTGCCGGTATTCGTCGGCCATTCCGAATCGGTCAATATCGAATTCGAAAAGCCGATTTCCGTGGAGGAAGCGCAGGAATTGCTGGCCGATGCTGAGGGCGTCGTGGTGTATGATGAGCGCGGTGACGGCGGCTACTGCACGCCGATCGAGTGCGCCGGGGAAGATGGCGTATTCGTTTCACGCCTGCGTAAGGACCCGACGGTAAAAAACGGGCTTGCCATGTGGATCGTGTCCGACAATCTACGCAAAGGCGCGGCGCTGAATACCGTACAGATCGCAGAAACGCTGATTCGGGATTTCGGGCTGGCGCCTAAACGGGCGAACTAACTTTTTGCTGCCACGTTTTCATTGTGCCGGATGGCGCTGAACGCGCCCTCACGCAGGAAAATGATGTGCTTTTTAGCACTGTGCATCCCGCTGTAAATGGGCTCCTTGCAGGCCTCCACTTCGCCGAGCGTGTGCGAAACCGCCAGTAATAACTTCCAGTCGTCTACTGCCTGTTCTCTTGTGTCATAGAGTATGGCCCGGAAACCCGCGGGTCTTTTCATTAACTGGATGTGCTGCACGGTATCGCTTATCGCCTGCGAAACGTGCCGGTGCATTTCTCTGAGCGCTTGCTTCATTTTTTCAGTGTCCAGCGTTTCTGCCGGAATTTCTACCACGGTAACGGATTTGTCATCTAATGGATGGTGGATTCTGTGTGCGTCGTGCTCTTCGCCAGTTGCTTTCTGGTAGGCCATTGCCAGCAACATGGCGTAGCCCGTATTAACCGGCCTGCTCCCGCGGTCGATTTCAAGCGCATGACGCTTGTTCAGGACTGGCGCTGCGGCTAAGGCATCAACCAAGCCTTCAGCGACATCAAAAATATTCGACGAGCGCGCCACATACCGCTGCGCAAAACCTGAATTATCTTTAGAATTATTAGACATACCCTTGATTGTAAGCGATTTTACCCGCTATGGAAGTGACGGTTTGATGACAATTAGTCTTTCAGACAAACCCTTGTTCGACCTTGACATTCCAGCCCCTGCTCGCCTATCCATAACCCTCTATCAAGCAACAGGGCGGCATGAAACCTTTACCCAAGTCCTACGAACACAAAGAACGCGAAAAATTCTGGCAGGAACGCTGGGTTGAAAGCGACGTCCACCATTTCCGCGACGACCTGCCGCGCGACCAGACTTTCGTGATCGACACGCCGCCGCCGACGGTGTCGGGCGTACTGCATATGGGGCATATTTTCAGCTATACGCAGGCCGATTTTGTGGCGCGCTACCAGCGCATGTCGGGCAAGGACGTATTTTACCCGATGGGTTTTGACGATAACGGCCTTCCCACCGAACGCCTCGTGGAAAAGATCAAAGGCGTCCGTGGCAGCGCCATGCCGCGCGCCGAATTCGTAGCGCTGTGCCGCGACGTGGTGAAAGAAGCTGAGGACGAGTTCCGCAGATTGTTCAAAAGCACCGCGCTATCGGTGGATTGGCGTCAGGAATACCAGACGATCAGCGATGAATCGCGCACCCTGTCGCAGGCGTCGTTTCTGGATTTGCTGAAAAAAGGCGAAGCCTACCGCGATTTCCGCCCGACCTATTGGGACTGGGTGGA
>CAZBUX010000013.1:0-4685 GCA_964495185.1 uncultured Rickettsiales bacterium
TCGTTCATGCGGTTCAGGCAACGCAGGAACGTGGACTTGCCGCAACCCGACGGGCCAATAAGCGCGGTGACACCGTGGGGGGGTATATCGATAGCGATGTCGAACAGCGCCTGCTTGGCGCCGTAAAAGACGTTTAGGTTTTTAGTGGATATTTTTGCCGGTGAATTCATGGGCTACCAACGCACTTCAAAACGCTTGCGCAGGAAAATGGCCAGCGCGTTCATGGCGAGCAATAGCATGAGCAATACCAAAATGCCAGCAGCGGTTTTCTCGGCGAATCCGGCTTCGGGGCTGCCCGCCCAGAGGAATATCTGCACCGGCATGACGGTGGCGGGATCGGTGAAGGTGCCGGGCTTGTCGGCGACGAAAGCGACCATGCCGATCATAAGGAGCGGCGCGGTTTCCCCGATGGCGCGGGCCATGCCCAGAATGGTGCCGGTCATGATGCCGGGCATGGAAAGCGGCAACACATGGTGCCACACCACCTGCACCGGCGACGCGCCGAGCGCGCGTGCGGCGTCGCGTATGGAGCCGGGGATGGATTTAAGCGCCGCACGGGTGGCGATGATGATGACGGGCAGGATCATGAGCGCAAGCGTGAGCCCGCCGACGAGCGCGGCCGAACGCGGCATGCCGAGCACGTTGATATAGACCGCGAGGCCGAGCAGGCCGAAGACGATGGAGGGCACGGCGGCGAGGTTGTTGATATTGACCTCGATGATCTCGACCCACCTGCCCTTGCGTGCGAATTCTTCTAAATAAACGGCGGTGGCCACGCCGACGGGAAATACCCCCGCGAGGCATATGACGAGCGTGAACAGCGAACCGATGATCGCCCCCATGAAACCGGCGCGTTCGGGCGAACGCGAATCGGCGCGGCTAAAGAACGTACTGTTGAACGACTCGCGGATACGGCCTTCTTCCTGCAATTGCGCCAGCCAGTCTTTCTGCGCCGTGGTAAGCTTTTCGCCGAGGCCTCTCTTTATATAGAGGTCGGCGACACTGCCGGCCGGAACCCAGATATCGCGGGTCTGGTGCAAAAGCCCTGGATCGGCGACCAGCGCCTGCTTGAGCTGGATGCTCCCGCCCATGCTGGCAAGGGCGTAGAGCTGGCGCAGCGCCTTGCGGTCGTCGACTTCGGGGAAGGATTTTTTCAGCGACGCCTGCACCAGCCGGTAAAACGACGAGGTCGGCAGCGTGTGGAGTTCCTGCCCGAGTTCAAGACCGAGCAGCTTCGCGTCGTAGGTGATGGGCAGGCGGATTTCGGCGCGCACGAAACCCGAATGGCCCCGCACGATGAGGCTGGCAAACAGCGCGAGCAATATCAGCACCGCGAGCCCGAGCGCGGAAAGCCCGTAGCAACGGAAACGCTTTTCGGCGCGCTTGCGTTTCTTCAGCGATGATTCGGCGCTCATGCTATTCATAGCGTTCCCGGTATTTCTTCACGATGGTGAGCGCGATAATATTAAGCGTGAGCGTGACGCAGAAAAGCGCAAGGCCCAGCGCGAAGGCAGCCAGCGTTTTCGGGCTGTCGAATTCCTGATCGCCCACCAGCAGCGAAACGATCTGCACGGTAACCGTGGTTACGGATTCCAGCGGGTTGAAGGTAAGGTTGGCGGCCATGGAGGCGGCCATGACGACGATCATGGTTTCGCCGATGGCGCGCGATACGGCAAGCAGCACCGCGCCCATGATGCCGGGGAGCGCTGCGGGAAGCACGACCTGCCGGATGGTTTCGGACGGGGTGGCACCCATGGCGTAGGACGCGTCGCGCAAGGACTGCGGGACGGCGGCCATGATGTCGTCGGAGAGCGAGGAAATGAACGGGATGATCATCACCCCCATGACAATACCCGCCGCCAGCGCGCTCTCGGAAGCGACGTCGAGTCCGATCATCGCGCCGAAGCTGCGCAGCGCCGGGGCGATGGTGATGATGGCGAAATAGCCGTAGACGACGGTGGGAATCCCCGCGAGCATTTCCAGCGCGGGCTTGAGAATGTCGCGCGTGCGCGGGCGGGCGTATTCGCATAGATAGATGGCAGAAAAAAGCCCGACGGGAATCGCCACCAGCATGGCGATCAGCGTGACCAGCAGACTGCCGGCAAACAGCGGCACCGCGCCGAACGCCCCGCTCGACCCGGCCTGATCGGCGCGCATGGCCATCTGCGGGCTCCATTGCAGGCCGAAGAGAAAATCACCGATGGGAACGAGCTTGAAAAACCGCAGCGCCTCGAACAAAACCGAGCAAACAATGGCGATGGTGATAAGAATGGACGTAGCCGCCGCGAGCAGCAGCAGGGAATAGACAACCTTCTCCAGCACGCGCCGGAAAGAAGGGTTTCTATGCCTGAAAAGGGCGGTCGTCATGCGGCTGTTGTAGAAACCCCGGCGCGGGAGTCAAGTTAAAAGGGTAAGTGCCTTTACAATATGGGATTTTTATTACGACGCCGTGATATTTTCTTCCAGCGCCGCGAGATCGTCATAGACGGGCAGGAAGACGTTGAAAATACTGCCTTTGCCGACTTCGCTTTCGATGGTCATGACGCCGCGGTGGCGGTTTAGCACGTGCTTGACGATGGCGAGGCCGAGGCCAGTGCCGCCGACTTTGCGGGTGCGGGCGGTGTCGACGCGGTAGAAACGCTCGGTCAGGCGCGGGATATGTTCTTTGGGGATGCCTTCACCGTGGTCCTGCACCGAGAAGCAAATGGCGCGGGAGAGGTTGCGGAAGAAATGGTCGTCGGGCAGCGTCGAGGTGAGTTTGACGGTGATGATCACCTCGGTATCGGGATTGGTGTATTTGATGGCGTTGCCAAGCAGGTTGCGTACCACCTGCGCCAGCTCCTCGTCGTCGCCCTTGGTCGGCGGCAGGGTGTCGTTGAGCTTGAGGCGCATGGTGACGTTCTTCTGCTTGCACGCCCACTCGAAATGCGATTTCTCGCTGCGAACGATGCGCAGGAAGTCCACACGCGCGATGGGGGTGGTGTGCGCGTTCATCTCGATCTTGGAGAGTGAGAGCAAATCGTTGACCAGCTTGCTCATGCGCTCGGCCTGATCGGCCATGACTTTGAGGAATTCGTCGCGCGCGACCGGATCGTCCTTGGCGGGGCCGCGGAGCGTCTCGATGAAGCCGATGATGGAGGCCAGCGGCGTGCGGATCTCGTGGCTGGCGTTGGCGACGAAATCGGCGCGCATGCGCTGGATGCGCTTCTGCTGCGTGACTTCCGCCAGCGTGATAACCACGGAAATGCCGCCTTCGGAGGGAATCGGGAAGCGCTCGATGGTCGCCTGGAAATCGCGCGGCACGGGGTCTTCGAGATGAAATTCGATCTGCTGCCCCTGCAGATCCTCGATGACGATCGCCACCGCCGACATGAATTTTTCGTTGGGGATGATGTCGCGCAGGTGACGGTGGGCGAGGTTCTGGCCGAAGATGTTGCGGGCGGCGCGGTTGGTACGCACGACGATGCGGTCGTCGTTGGTCATGATCAGGATGTCGGGCAGCGTGTCGACGAGGATTTCGCGCTCGGTGATGACGGTTTCCATTTCCTGCCGCTTATGCTCCCACGAACGCTGCAGCCGCGACAGCGCGCCCGAAAGCTCGCCGACGTTGGAGAGGAAACTGAGGTCGGGCGCCTTCACCCGCTTGTCCATCGAGAGGTCGCCGACATAATGCGTGAGCGCCGAGATGTTCGAGAGGAACGGAATCACAAACACCGCCGAGACGAGCATGATACCGAGATAGCCGTAGATGAAATAATTGAAGGAAAGTTCGCCGATCAGCGCGAAAATCGACAGCACCGCCAGCGCCGGGGTCGACACCACCACGATGGTTTTAAGCAGCGCGCTGAAAGGTATGATCGGCTTTGATTGCATAGGATTATGGCCGGGATTATACGGAGATAAATCCTACCATATCCTTAACTTCGTTCATAGTATTTGCCGCGATAGCACGCGCCTTGCCCACGCCGCCTGCGATAACCCCGTCGATATAACCGGGATCGGCCATGATTCTGCGCATTTCCGTGCTAATTGGCGATAAATGCGCCACCGCCACATCGGTCAGCATTTGCTTGAAGGCAGAAAAGTTTTTGCCTTCGCACTCGGCCACAGCGTCTTTGAAAGATACGTCTTTGAGCGCGGCATAAATCACCAGCAGGTTTTTGGCCTCGGGGCGGGCATCCAGATTTTCCGTGATCGTGGTAAAACTGTCGCTGGTCGCTTTCTTGAATTTCTTGGCAATCGCGTCGGCGTCGTCGGTTAAGTTGACGCGCGAAGCATCCGACTCGTCGGATTTGCTCATTTTTTTGGTGCCGTCACGGAGTGACATCACGCGCGTCGCCTCGCCCATGATCTGCGGTTCGGGCAGCGGGAAGAATTCTCTCTTATAATAACGGTTGAACGCGCCCGCGATGTCGCGCGAGAGTTCGAGGTGTTGTTTCTGATCTTCGCCGACCGGCACGTGGGTGGCTTTGTAGAGCAATATGTCGGCGGCCATGAGGACGGGGTCGGAATAGAGGCCGAGTTTAACTTCATTCTTGTTTTTTTGTATTAAGAAGTCTTCTTGGCCAAAAACAACCTTCACTTCTACTTCATCCATAACTCTTTGTATGAGTTTCTTCTGTTCTTCTGTCTTGTAATTAAATTTTACTGCAATTTGCCCCTTGTCCTTAAACTGCGTCATACGG
>CAZBUX010000013.1:4695-15103 GCA_964495185.1 uncultured Rickettsiales bacterium
CCGAGCGGGGTGTGGCACGATAAAACCCAGGAAAGTTCGGCATGTCCGGAGACCGCCGACTGGTTGAAGATGACGCTTTTTTTGGGGTCGATACCGCAGGCGATGAGGGCGGCGGTTACTTCGCGGGTGGCTTTGCGTAAGGCTTCCGGCTCCTGCGGGACGGTGATGGCGTGGAGATCCATGAGGCCGTAGAGGCACTCGGCCCCCTCCCCTTGCAATTTCACCCAGTTGCGGATGGCGCCCAGATAATTGCCCAGATGGAGGTTGCCGGTGGGCTGGACGCCGGAGAGGATGCGCTTACTCGTTGCTTGCGATTGCATTGACGGATATCCGAAAAATGATATGAAGTGCCTTCATCGCATTTTCCGCCGAATATTCAAGATTTATATGACACGAGCAACGAGCAACGAGCAACGAGCAGCGTTTCCCTCCACCCGCCTGCGCCGCACGCGCATGCAGCCGTGGTGCCGGGAACTGGTGGCGGAGGTGCGGCTGGACGTGTCGGATCTGATCTGGCCGGTGTTCGTGCAGGAAGGCAATGGCCTTGAAACGCCGATTGGCTCGATGCCGGGCGTATTTCGTATGTCATTGGATTTGCTGAGAAATAATGCAAAGTTAGCTGACCAGCTTGGTATTAAGGCCCTCGCCCTTTTCCCTGTGATCGATGGCAACCTCAAAACCCCCGACGGCAAGGAAGCGCTAAACGAAAACAACCTCGTCTGCCGGGCGATTAAAGAGATCAAAAACGCCGTGCCGGGGATGGGCATCATCGCCGATGTCGCGCTTGATCCCTATACCTCACACGGGCAGGACGGGCTGGTGGAAAACGGCATAGTGGTCAATGACGCCACGGTGGATATGCTATGCAGGCAGGCTGTCGTGCAGGCCAAAGCCGGGTGCGATATCGTCGCCCCTTCCGATATGATGGACGGGCGCATCGGGGCGATCCGCGCGGCGCTGGAGGCGGAAGGCTATCACGATACGATGATACTCTCTTATAGCGCCAAATACGCGTCGAGCTTCTACGGGCCGTTCCGCGACGCGGTTGGATCAGGTCAAGCGCTTGGAAAATCAGACAAAAAGACATATCAAATGGACCCGCGCAACAGCGACGAGGCCATGCGGGAAATCGCGCTCGACGTGGCGGAAGGCGCGGATATGGTGATGGTGAAGCCAGGCGGGCCGTATCTCGACATCATCCGCATGGCATCGCAAGCATTTGATTTACCTTTATTATCATATCAGGTGAGCGGCGAATACGCGATGATAAAAGCCGCCGCCGAGCGCGGCTTCATCGACGGCGACGCCGTGATGATGGAAAGCCTGCTCGCCATGAAGCGCGCCGGGGCGCGGGCGATATTCACGTATGCCGCCCCGAACGTAGCCAAAACACTACAGGACTAGTATTTCCGGCAGCTAAAACGCTCTTTTTCAAGGCAACCGTTTGCCAAACGATTTTGACTGTGCTATCGACGTGCCATCGATAATTTTCCTTAAACATTTTTCTAGCGTTTGAGCGGTTTTCATGCGGTTACGTCTTCTGGGCATCGCCCTTCTTTGCATTTGCACCTTCATTCTTTCGCTTTCCGGCTTCAATGCCGCACGTGCCGAAGAAAAAAGCGCCCCGCCGCAAGCCGCAGCAGCCAGTTCCGCCACTAAAACGGAGGATATTTCCGGCCTGATGCAAGCGCTTAAAAAGCAGAGCCAGCGCCTTTCCCAGCAGGAAGAAAAGCTCAACCAGCACGAACGCGAGCTCGACAACCAGCGCCGCGCTTTCGCGCAGGAAAAAATCCAGTTCCAGAAATTGCTGATGCAGGCCAGCGCACTAACCGGCACGCCGGTAGCCGCGCTCGTCAATAAACAGCCCAACGCCGGGCAGCAGGGCGAAACCGTGCAGGGCGACCCCGGCGAAGTCGGTATCGAACGCAGGGAGTCCACCGAGAAACCGCCGGAAATCGCCGCGGTGATCGAGGAAGGCGGCGTATTGCTGCAAAAAGGCAAGGTTGTCATCACCCCCGCGATGGAATACACGCACTCCTCCGCCACGCGCGTTTCGATCGAAGGCTTCAGCATCATCCCGGCCGTCAATATTGGCCTTTTTGACATCTCACGCGTAAGCCGCGACATCATGACCGCCTCGGTCGGCGCCCGCTACGGCGTCACCAACCGCATCGAACTCGAAGCGAAGGTACCTTATGTCTATCGCCGCGATTCGACCAGCACACGTCCGATCGGCATCGCCAACGCGCCCGAATCGCTATCTAACGTCAGCAGCTACGATATCGGCGACATTGAAATCGGCGCACATTATCAGGTGAACAAAGGTGAAGGCGGCTGGCCGTACTTCATCGCCAACATGCGCCTGAAATCCACTACCGGCACTTCGCCGTTCGAAGTGCCCGTCGTCAACGGCATCCAGACCGAACTGCCCACCGGATCGGGCTTCTGGGCCATCCAGCCGAGCGTCACCGCGATCTACCCCTCCGACCCCGTGGTCTACTACTCCAACCTCGGCTACCTGCACAGCTTCGAGGAAAGCTTCGCCAATTACGGCACCATCCAGCCCGGCGACGGTATCAGCCTGAGCTTCGGCATGAGCCTCGCGCTGAACGATAAGGCCTCGTTCTCCACCGGCTACAGCCACACCACTGTAATGCGCACCAAGATTAACGGCTCCAACGTACCCAACTCCCCAATGCTGCAGGTCGGCAGCCTCGACCTGGGCTATTCCTACGCGGTCAGCGACCGGACCAGCCTCAACTTCACAGTGGGAGCCGGCTTAACGGAAGATGCCCCGGACGTGCGCTTTGTGTTCCGCGTCCCCATGACGTTTGACACCTACTAATCTGCAAATTAACCATGTAGAACTCTGCGCACGCGGCCATAATTCCGCAACGCCAAACTGTACATATTTTTCTTGTGTATTATTAAAGCACACCATCGCCAATATTTTGTTTTGTATTGGGAATCCTTAGGTTTGCTTTCTCGCTGACTTAGGTGGCGCCGATACACTGTTTTTTTGGAAAAAAAAACTTGCAATCCATTTATAAATCGTTAAAAAGGTTCGCACGGGTTTTAGATTAACCAAAAATTAACTACACCACCACCCGATCACTTTACTTTACTTCAATTAACAACATAACCAGGAGTTTTTCATGTCTAAGCAATTTCTTCTTGCAGGCGCCTCCGCGTTCGCACTGGCAGTAACTGCCAATGTGGCGCTGGCTACTGACGCCGACAACAACGATCTCAACTACGGCAGCACCATCGGCAGCGAAATCGGCAACGTCGATGCTGATAGCAGCACCTCCACCAAAGTTGAAGATAGCAACAACACCAAGACCGAAACCGACAACAGCACTTCGACCAAAGTCGAAGACAGCAACAACACCAAGAACGAAGACAACGACACCTCGTTCAAGGTTTCGAGCGAAGACAACGACACCAAAGTCAAGAACGATGATGGCAACGTCGCCGGTGATGATGTGAACACGACTTCGACCAAGGTTGAAGACAGCAACAACACCAAAACCGAAACCTACACCAAGACCGAAACTGAAACCGAAACCGACAACAGCACTTCGACCAAGGTTGAGGACAGCAACAACACCAAGACTGAGTTCGACACCAAGGGCAACGCTACCAACGGTGACAACGACAGCATCGTGGACAACGATTCCGACAGCCACGACGATAACAGCACCTTCACCAAGACTGAAGATAGCAACAACACCAAGGTTGAGGACAGCAACAACACCAAGACCGAAACCGACAACAGCACCTTCACCAAGACTGAAGATAGCAACAACACCAAGACCGTCGACAACACTGACAACAGCACTTCGACCAAAATCGAAGAAAGCTACAACACCAAGGTTGAAGACAGCAACAACTCGAAGGTCGAAGAAAGCTACAACACCAAGGTGGAAGACAGCAACAACACCAAAGTTAAGAACGACGATGGTAACGTAGCTGGCAACGACATCACCACGACGTCGACCAAGACTGAAGACAGCAACAACACCACCACCAAGACCGATAACAGCACTACCACCATCACCAAGTCGGAATACGACACCAAGGGTAATGCTAACAACGGTGACAACAACAGCATCGTGGACAACGATTCTGAGACCGACAGCCACGACAAGACGTGGAACAAGTCTGAGACCACCAACACCACGACCAACAACACCACCAACGACACCAAAACTGTCAACAAGATCGAAGACAGCTACAACACCAAGGTGGAAGACAGCAACAACACCAAAGTTGAAGACAGCAACAACACCAAGTACGTGGACAGCAACAACACGTCCTCGTTCACCGACAGCCACGACACGAACGTGACCATCGGCAACGTGAAGCTGACCTCGACCGACCTGAGCTCGACCGTTACACACTCGAAAGTTGAATTCGATGAATTCTCTTCGGTTGTTGACGCGGGTAACGCAGTTGCTGGCAGCGCTTTTGCCGGTGCTAACGGCGTAATCTCGGTGACCCAGAACACGGGCATCAACGCCAACACGCAGCAGGCTGTGACCATCTCCACCGGAGATATCACTGTCGGCGGCACCGGTCTGCCCCAGTAAGGTAGACTACCGCGCATCGCCCTCGGGCGGTGCACAGGGAAAGGCGGGGCTTTCGCAAGAAGGCCCCGCCCTACTCCCCGAGAAAAACTTTGGACGTTATACTGACTAGAGACTGATAGAAAAGATTCCGGGAAAAAGTATGAAGCTGAGCAAAACCTTCCTTCCGCTGATTGCCCTGACCGTCGCCCTGACGCCCGTAGCGTCGATGGCCGCAGACGAAATCGCAACCACCGAAACTGAAATGACCGTAGCTGCGCCGGTAGAAGCAGTAGAGATCACCAGCACTGAAGATGCGGCTCCGATGGTCGAAAGCGACCTCGCCGCAGCGGAAGAAGCAACCGTCGAAACCGCTCCCGCCGCACAGGCTGAAGAAACCCTCGCCGCCGTGGAAGCCACAGTAACCGATACCGCACCGGCGGCCGCAGGCGATGAGACCGCCGCCACCATCGAAGCCCTGCCCGCGATGCCGTCTGAAGAAATCGCCACCGCAACGGAAACGCCTGCGGCTGAAGAACCCCGCGAAGACCAGTTCGCTTCCGCCGTCACCAACGACGAACTCAGCACCTTCCGCGGCGGCTTCGGCAGCACGATCCTGAACTCCAGCATGCTTGCCACGCTTCAGGGCAACCAGGCCGTCAACACCGTCTCCGGCGAGAACAGCATTGCCGACGGCGCGCTCAACAACGTCAGCGGCCTGACGAACATCATCCAGAACAGCGGCAACAACGTCATCATCCAGAGCTCGTTCCAGGTGAACGTGAACATCAACGGCCAATAGTGGCCGGCCGGACAATGCCGATGCTCACCCCCTCAGAACCCGGTTTCCGAAAGCGGCATATCGGCGTCCTGTGCGCGGCCCTTCTTTCCCTTCCTGTTTCCGCCCATGCCCTTAAAGATACGGATATTTCCGTTCGCGGCGGCGGCGGCGATTACAGCGTAGCCGTCAAGAGCTTCGCCGACCGGCGCTTCAATCAGGTGGTCCGCCAGAAATTCGACTATAGCTGCGGCTCGGCGGCTATCGCCACACTGCTTACCTATCACTACGGCCACGAGGTCGAGGAAAAAGAAGTGCTCGACGCCATGTTCGCCCACGGCGACCAGGAGAAAATCAAGCGCGAAGGCTTCTCCCTGCTCGACATGAAGCAATACCTTAACACTATCGGCTATAATGCCGAAGGGTATAAGGAATCCCTCGACAAGCTCGCCAGCGTCGGCATCCCCTCGATCGCGCTGATCAACAAAAAAGGCTTCCTGCATTTCGTCGTCGTCAAAGGCGTGAATAAGGAAAAAGTTTCCGTCGGAGACCCGCTGCGCGGCGTCGTGCTTTACAAGCGCAAGGAATTCGAAAAAATGTGGAACGGCATCCTGTTCGTCATCGTCGACCGCATGGCAACCGGCCGCAGCTCGTTTAACACCCAGGCCGCATGGCGCCCCTATGGCCTGCCGCAATTCCGCAACATGCTCGACAGCGGCCAGCTGGGCAGCGTCACGCTGAACACCGCCTTTACGCCTAATTACTATTAAACTGAATGCCTATTTATTTTGGAGATTGAACATGTTTTACCCACGCCGCCTTCCTAAAGCCCTGCTGCTTGCCCTCGTCGGCCTGCTGGCGTCGCTTTGCGCGAACCCGGCATCGGCAGGCCCGTTCGATACGGCCGAGTCGGAAACCTTCGCCAACTCGCAGCCTGTCAGCGATCAGGACTTGTCTGACATGCGCGGCGGCGGGTTCATCGACATCAACGGCGTACTGATCGACATCAACTTCCTCACGCGCGTGCAGGTCGGTCTGGACATGCTGCAGAACGTCAACATCAACGCCAGCGACCTGACGAATGCGGTAAGCAGCGCCACGCAGCTGCAGGATCTCATCCAGCCGCAGATCATCCAGAACATGGATAACGACACGCTGATCTCGATCCAGCAGGCGCTGAGCGTCGATATCGCCAACATCCAGCAGATCAGCACGCTCGCTCAGGTTAACCAGCTCGGACTGCAGCGCACGCTCGGCATGTAAGCCCAGAGCTATCCTATCGTTTTCGGGGCGCGCCACGGTTTTCCGCAGCGCGCCCCGATCGTTTTTAAGTTCCGCGACTGACTGTCGCGTAACGAATCATCCACTGTGGCAATTTTGTAACTTAATATTCTGACTTGTTTTTTTTTGGCCGCACCGGGAACGAATATTATTTACATTCTTTGGGTACTGCCATATTAGGGATAGTCTTATCCCGGCAGTCCCTGCCATACCCAACCTGGAGTACAATGATGAGTCGGAATCCACAGAATAGCACAAAGTTCAGCCTGTTGTTAAATTGCGGCAAGGCGTCCCTTACCCTCGGATTCGCCGCCACCCTGTGCGCCGGCACCGCGCTTGCGACGAACGTACCGTCCTCGGTCAACCCCGCCAAGCTCGAACAGCGTTTCGAACCGAAACAGCCCACCCTGCCGCCCTCGCGCCTCGCGCCCGTGCAGCAGCAGGAAAGCCAGATTTCCGACAGCATGAAGCAGCAGCTCGCCAAGAAGCGCTTCACCCTCAAGCAGATAAACGTCGAAGGCTCCACGGTCTATTCGCAGGATACGCTGAAAGCGGCTTACGGCGATCTGATCGGCAAGGAAATCTCCATGCTCGACGCGCAGGCCGTCGCCAAGCGCATCACCGATACTTATCGTAAAGACCAGTACATCCTCTCGCAGGCGATCATCCCGCCGCAGGAAATCAAAAACGGCGTGCTCACGATCCGCGTCATCGAAGGCTATATCAGCGACGTGCGCATCGAAGGCGACAGCAAATACGGCAACATCATCAACGAATACGGCGAGCAGCTCAAAAAGCAGCGCCCGATCAGAACCGCCGATCTCGAACGCTACCTCCTCCTCATGGACGATCTGCCCGGCTCCACCGCCAAAGGCCTCGTTCGTCCCTCGCCCACCGTCCCGGGCGCAGCGGAACTTGTAGTAGCGCTGGAGCTGAAACAATTCGAAGGTTCGTATACGCTGGATAACCGCGGCAGCAAATTCGTCGGCCCCAACCAGCATACCGCCACGCTCGCCGCCAACTCGATCTTCGGGGTCTATGACCGCACCGTCGTTCGCGTCATCACCACCAGCCCGACCACCGAGCTGCGCTTCATCGACCTGCAGCACGAAGAACAGATCGGCAACGAAGGCACCCGCCTCGTGCTCACCGCGTCGTACAGCCACAGCGAGCCCGGCGATTCGCTTAAAGTTCTCGACATCAACGCCGACTCCACCTTCTTCCAGGCGAAAGTGCTGCACCCGTTCCAGCGCTCGCGTCAGGAGAACCTCGTGGGCCGCGTCATTGTCGACGCGCGTAATACGTCCACCGACGTATTCGGCAACACCAACCTGAGCAAAGACCGCATCCGCACCGTGCGCCTCGGCGGCAGCTACGATTTCGCCGACAACTTCCTCGGCGTCAACCTCATCGACGCACAGGTCACCGAAGGCCTCAACATACTGAGCGCCACTGACGAAAACGACAACGAGTCGCGCACCGACGCCGAGCATCCCTTCACCAAGTTCAACCTCGACATCACGCGCACGCAGGCTTTGCCGCGCGGGTTCTCGGTGTTTACCGCCGCGTCGGCGCAGTATTCGCTCGACCGCCTGCTCGCGGCTGAGCAGTTCTCCATCGGCGGCGCCGCTTTCGGCAGCGCTTACGATCCGTCCGAACTCAGCGGCGACCACGGCGTGGCCGGTCGCGTCGAACTACGCTACGGTCAGGCGCTCAACGATCCGTACCTCAACTCGTATCAGGTCTACGGCTTCTACGACATCGGCCGTGTCTGGACGAAAGACGCCGGTGCGGGCGGCAACGACAAAACGAGCCTCGCCTCCGCCGGTCTTGGCCTGCGCACCAACTTCTCGGAGCATTTCTCCGGCGATTTCCAGGTGGCCGATCCGCTGACCAAGGAAGCCAACAATCAGGGTGGCCACGCCAAGTCGCCCCGCCTGTTCTTCAGCCTTATCGGAAGGTTCTGATCTACGGGGATAAATTACGGAATACGCAAGGAGTTGATTTTATTAAAATTTAGTTAAAATTTCCTTGACTGGCGACGTCCGCTCGCTATAGTTAACCAAATTTTAACCGTTACTTTTTGATAACCGCATAACGAGAATAGACCTCAGGGTGGAGCATACTATGTCGAAGACCACGAAACTGTTACCGATCGCGCCGAAACGTTTCCTTCAGACGACGACGATCATGACCGAACGCGCCGTCGCCACGTTCGCCGCGATGGCAACAGTGGTTGTGTTGCCAGGTAGTGCTTTCGCAGCTGATTTACCTGTTACTGCAATTACGAATACCAATCCTGGGGTTACCAACGTCGCATCGCACGGGACTAGCGTCACGCAAACGACCGTTGGGGTACTGGGTTGTGTTTCCGACCAATGCTACACTCAGGGTGGTGTTGGATCGAGGAGTATTGTCCACTATCAAAGCTTTGATATTGGCACGAATAAATCCGTTCATTTCAGCCAATTTGATCCTTCAAACGTTATATTGAACATCGTAGATGGCGCCGGGGTTTCTAATTTAGGCCAGAATGCCAGCCTTACGGCAAGTGGACGCCTTATTCTTGTCAATGGCAACGGCTTCAATATCAACGGCGCTAGTATCAATGTCGCTGGAGGCATCATTATCAGCACGCGCGGCATTAATAATGCTGAAGGTGCAGGGTTCATTACAAACGGAACCAATGTCCTGAATTTTGATGCCGCAGGAGCAATTAACGCACTTGTTAAAGTTAAAAACTCTACGATTAAAGCAGGCTCCAGCCTCCTTCAGGATAAAGGCACCCATATCGTTCTGCAAGGACAGCGCGTTGAAGTTGATCATAGCACTCTGCAATTTTCTTCGCCCGCTAAAGGCGGCGACATTGCAATCGGTGCAGGCAGTAAATTCAAAGTCGAAATTGATCCGGTTGGAGATGGGCTGCTTTCCTACGAAGTTACCGATCCGGTACTCGCAGCCAACATGGCTAATGCCATTCAGATCAGCGATCAGTCTCTGCTAGATACCCATTCTACCGAAGGCAGGAATGCTGGGAATATTATTATTACCGCCGATGTAATGAATTCAGTTTACGATAACATTATTCTTGTAAGCGCAGTCACCGGCCAAACCGTTCTCCAGACAAATAGCGGCGATGGCAAAGCTGGCGATATCACAATTAAGGCGAAAGCTACAAATTCTGTTATTAACAATAGCGCCGTGCTTATCAGCGGCACAAAGACGCTGACCCAAAACGGCCTCGTAACGCTTAATGCAAAAAGCAGCGCCGGTTTC
This sequence comes from uncultured Rickettsiales bacterium, assembly GCA_964495185.1. Taxonomy (GTDB): domain Bacteria; phylum Pseudomonadota; class Alphaproteobacteria; order Rickettsiales; family SXRF01; genus CAZBUX01. The sequence goes on from CAZBUX010000013.1 coordinate 14,599, forward strand.
GGCGGTATTATTACCGTAGAAGCGAATGCTTTTAATACCACCTACAACCGGCTGGTAAATATTGATACGCAAGACACGTTAGACGCCATTTCCCTTAGTGGAGCCGCTAAAGATGGAAAGATCATCATTAGAGGCAAAAGCAATGGGGTTTATGACGATAATAGCATATACCTCGATAATGAAAATTTCTTCGATGTTGATTTCATAGAAGTCAATACCGCCACTGGCAAAAGAAAAGTTCATGTAGGCGCTAACGGCAGCGTTGTTCGTCCCTGCGCCGAAGTAAATGGTCAAGGCGATTGCGGCCAAGCCCCCGATTCTCCGGCTCCGGACGCTCCGGCTCCTGACGCACCCGCACCCGATGCACCTGCTCCGGACGCTCCGGCTCCTGACGCACCCGCACCCGATGCACCCGCTCCGGACGCTCCGGCTCCTGACGCTCCTGCACCCGATGCACCCGCTCCGGACGCTCCGGCTCCTGACGCACCCGCTCCGGATGCTACCG
>CAZBUX010000014.1:0-240 GCA_964495185.1 uncultured Rickettsiales bacterium
CGCCCCATGTCCGACATCAACGACAAGAAACTCCTGACCAAGGGCGAAGAAATCCCGGTCGAAATCGAAGAAGCGTTCAAGGACGCCGCCGCCAACATCTCCCCGCCCAAACCCGCCGCCGAAGAAGCTGACGGCCCGGAAATCGACGGCATGGCCTTCGGCGAAGACGACGTTAAGGCGGAAGACTAATCATTATTGTCATTGCGAGCGTAAGCGAAGCAATCCAGTGTGCCATGTCTA
>CAZBUX010000014.1:250-7108 GCA_964495185.1 uncultured Rickettsiales bacterium
CGAATAGCCCTGTATCGCGCCCACGGCGCTTAAATCTGGATTGCCGCGTCGCTACGCTCCTCGCAATGACGCTGCTCACTCTACCTCCCCACTCTTAATCGGCAACGTAAACGTAAACATCGCGCCGCCCTCGGGTGAGTTCTGCGCCCAGATTTTACCGCCATGCGCGTGGATAATCCCGCGGCAAATGGCAAGCCCAAGCCCCCCGCCCTTCTTATCGTCGTTCTCACCGGCGTAGAATTTGTCGAAGATGCGTTCTTCGTCGCCTTTGGGAATCCCCGGCCCGTTATCCGACACCACCACATGCACGTCCGGCTTCACCGTCGTCGCGGTGATAGTGGCCGTCGTGCCCGGCGGCGTGAAATCGGCGGTGTTTTCAAGCAGGTTGATCAGCACCTGTTCGATCAGCAGCCCGTCGATGCGCAGCAGCGGCAAGCCGTGTTCGATCTTGGTGACCACGTTATGCCCCGCGAGCTTCGATTCCACGCGCATCAGCGCCGACCCGATCAGTTCCTCGATGAAATAAAGCTCCTTGTTGAGCTTCACCGAGCCAGACTCAAGGCTGGAAACGTCGAGCAGGTTGGTGACCATGCGGGCCAGCCGCGCGCCTTCCTCGTGGATCGAACGCAGCAATTCCTTTTTATATTCCTCGGTAATTTTCGCGCCCTCGATCAGCAGCGTGCTGGCCGCACCCGTAATCGCCGCCAGCGGCGTGCGCAGGTCGTGCGATACCGAGGAGAGCAGGATATTGCGCAGTTTTTCGCTTTCCGCCTCCACGATGGTTTTTTCCACCAGCTCGGCGGCGTTGGCACGTTCCAGCGCGGTTGCGATGATGCTGGCGAAGGTTTCCAGCAATTCCAGCTGGTCGGTCGCGTAGCTCGATACGTCCTCGTCGTGGGGCCGTACGCCAAGCACGCCGACCACCCCGCCCGAACCCACCATCGGCACGTAAAGCGCGCTTGCACCCGGCAGCGTATCGGTGCCGAGCCCGGCGTTTTGCTTATGCGTAAACGCCCAGCGCGCCACGCTTTCCTCGCGCACCGGGTCTACCTCCTGCGATTCCGATTCCGTTTCCGCCACCATCGTCTGCAACTGCCCCTTGCTGTCTGGCAGCCACAGGAATACGTCGCTGTCCAGCGCGTCGGCCACATGCTGCGAAGCGATTTGCGCCAGCGTCACCTTGCCGCGGTTTGCGTTCAGCTCGCGGCTGGCGGCAAACAGCGACGATGTATTCTTTTCGCGCTTACGGGCGGAAACCGCCTGTATGCGCAGCTTAGACGTCTGCGTTCCGATCAGCACCCCGGTAGCGAGCAGCACCATGAAGGTGATCATCTGCTCTTCCGTCGCCATCTTGAACATATAATAGGGCGGAATGAAAAACACGTTGAGGCAGATCGCCGAAAGCGCGGTGGCCAGCAGCGACGGCCCGCGTCCGTAGCGCAGGCTTATGCTCACCACGCCGATGAGGTACACCATCACCACGCTGCTCGGGTCGAATATGAGCCGCAGCGGCGACATCAGCAGCGTGCAGGTCGCGGCCATCACCGGCGCGGAGAGGTAATACTGCCACGGCGTCTGCGTCTGCCACACCGAGATTTTCAGCCCCTTGCGTTCCTCGCCTTCGTTGCCGGTGACGACGTACACGTCGATCTCGCCGGAGCCGCGCATGATCTGGTCGGCGAGCGTGCCATAGATGACTTCCTTCCAGCGCGCCTTGGGCATTTTTCCGACAATGATCTTCGTGATGCCGTGAGCGCGGGCGTAGGTGAGGATGTCGTCGGGCGCGTTCTGCCCGCGCAGGATTTCCGTATCGGCGCCCATGCGCTCGGCAAGGCGCAGCGTGCGTTCAACGGCTTCCTGCCCTTCCTTGCTCAGGCGGTAATGCCGTTCGTTCTCGACGTAAATAGCCGTCCACGGCGCTTTAAGCCCGCCCGCGATGCGCTTGCCCACGCGCACCAGCCGCGCCGAAAGCGAATCCGGCCCGATACACACGAGAATGCGGTCGGCGCCCGACCACGCCTGCGTGCCGCTATTGCCTGTCTTGTAGACGTCCATCATGGCGTCCACGCGTTCGGCGGTGCGGCGCAGCGCCAGCTCGCGCAGCGCGATCAGGTTGCTCTTTTTGAAGAAATTCTGCGCCGCGCGCTTCTTCGCTTCGGGCGCGATGTAGACTTTGCCTTCTTTCAGTCGCTTGAGCAGTTCTTCCGAGGGAATATCCACCAGCGAGATTTCATCGGCCTTGTCGAACACCGCGTCGGGCACGGTTTCCTTGACCCAGATGCCGGTGATGCGCGCCACCACGTCGTTTAAGCTTTCAAGGTGCTGCACGTTGATGGTGGTATAGACGCTAATGCCCGCTTCGAGCAGTTCCTCCACGTCGTTCCAGCGTTTGGGGTGGCGGCTGCCGGGCGCGTTGGTATGCGCCAGCTCATCGAGCAATATAAGCTGCGGTTTACGGGCAAGCGCCGCGTCGATATCGAATTCCTTGATCAGCGTGCCGCGGTACTGCACCTCGCGGTTGGGAAGGATCGGCAGGCCTTCCAGGAGCTTCCGCGTTTCTTCGCGCCCGTGCGTCTCCACCAGCCCGATGACGACGTCGATGCCTTCCGCCAGCGCCGACTTCCCCGCCGACAGCATCGAATAGGTCTTTCCCACGCCCGCGCAGGCGCCGAAGAAAATCTTGAGCTTGCCGCGATTGCTCAGCTGTTCCTTCGCCTCGGTTTCCTCGGCGGCAATGCGGGACAGCAGTTCGTCGGGATCGGGGCGGGATTCGTCGTTCATCGTTACGCGTCGCTGGTTGCTCGTTGCTCGTAATGCTAAGCCAATACCGTCTAACTAGCAACTGGCACGAGCAATGCCTTATTTCGCGTCAAGTGCCATATTGAGCCGCAGCACGTTCACATACGCCTCGCCGCCGAGCCCGAAAACGGGGGTTTCGATGAGCGGCTCCACCAGCGCGCGGATATCGGCATCCTTGCGGTTCCTTGCTTTAGCGACGCGCGGTATCTGGTATTCCACCGCCGCCACGCTGATATGCGGATCGAGCCCGCTGGCCGAGGCGGTGACCAGATCCACCGGCACCGGCGCTTTATTTTTAGGATGGGCCTTATGCAAAGCCGTCACCCTCGCGTTCACTTTTTCCATCAGCACCGGATTAGCCGGGCTCAGGTTCGACCCTGCCGACGCGGCGGCGTCATACGCATTGGCCGAAAGCCTGCCCCAGAAATAGCGCGGCTGCGTAAATTCCTGTCCGAGCAGTTCCGACCCGGCGACATCGCCCGCTGACTCGATCAGGCTACCGTCCGCCCTGTGCCCAAACGCCACCTGCGCCACGCCCCACACCAGCAGCGGATACACCCCGCCCGCCAGTACCGTCATCATCACCAGCAGCATCACGGCGCTGCGGATCGAATGCCATATATTTTCCACCAGTTGCATCAGACCGCTCCTATCGCTGTGAGCACCATGTCGATGGCCTTGATGCCGACGAACGGCACCGCCAGCCCGCCGATACCGTACACCAGCAGGTTGTACCGCAGCAGCGCCGAGGCGCCCACGGGCCGGTAGCGCACGCCGCGCAGCGCCAGCGGGATCAGCACGATGATGGTCAGCGCGTTAAAGACAATCGCCGACAGCATGGCTGAAACCGGCGAGGTAAGATGCATGACGTTAAGCCGCCAGAGTTCGGGGTACGTGCTGGCGAACGCCGCCGGGATGATCGCGAAATACTTGGCAAGGTCGTTGGTAATCGAAAACGTCGTGAGCGCCCCGCGCGTCATCAGCAACTGCTTGCCGATCTCCACGATCTCGATCAGCTTGGTCGGGTCGGAATCGAGGTCGATCATGTTGCCGGCTTCCTTGGCCGCCTGCGTGCCGGAGTTCATCACCACCGCCACGTCCGATTGCGCCAGCGCCGGGGCGTCGTTGGTGCCGTCGCCGACCATGGCCACCAGCTCCCCGCCCGTCTGCATCTTGCGGATCAGCTTGAGCTTGGCTTCGGGTGTCGCCTGCGCGAGATAATCGTCCACCCCCGCTTCGGCGGCGATCGCCGCGGCGGTAAGCGGGTTGTCGCCGGTGATCATGATGCTTTTAATGCCCATCTTGCGCAAATCGGCAAGCCGCTCCTTGATGCCGGATTTCACCACGTCTTTCAGGTACACCACGCCCAGCACCTTCGCGCCGTCGGCCACCACCAGCGGCGTGCCACCCTTGCGCGCGACGTCTTCCACCCGCAGCCGCACGTAATCGGTTCCCGCCCCGCCCACCGTGACAAGGTAGCGGTCGATAGCGTCCGCCGCGCCCTTCAATATCTGGCGATTCCCGATACGGATACCCGAAAACCGTGTCTCGGCGGAAAACTCGATGAATTCGCTACCTTCCGGCGCACTGGTGATTTCCGGCAAATTATACCGGCGGCGCACCAGCGCCACGATGCTTTTGCCCTCCGGCGTCTGGTCGGCCAGCGACGCAAGCTGCGCCGCTTCGGCCAGCGTCAGCACGTCCACGCCTTCCGCCGGGAAAAGCTCCTCGGCCTGCCGGTTACCGTGGGTGATGGTGCCGGTCTTATCCAGCAGCAGCACGTTGATATCGCCGGCCGCCTCCACCGCGCGGCCCGACGAAGCGATCACATTCGCCTGCAACAGCCGGTTCATCCCGGCGATCCCGATGGCCGAAAGCAGCCCGCCGATGGTAGTCGGCACAAGGCATACGAGTAGTGCGATCAGCACGGTAAGGCTCACCGGCGTACCGCTGCCCGACAGGGTCACGCTCAACTGCGAAAACGCGAGCAGCGTCACCGTAAGCAGCAGGAATACCCAGCTCAGCGCCGCCAGCAGCACGGACAACGCCATTTCATTGGGCGTTTTCTGCCGTTTTGCGCCTTCGACCAGCGACACCATGCGCTCGATAAAGCTCTCTCCCGCATTGGCCGTGATCCGTATCACCAGCCAGTCGGAAAGCACGCGCGTGCCGCCCGTTACCGCGTCGCAGTCGCCGCCGGATTCGCGTATGACCGGTGCGCTTTCGCCGGTAATGGCGCTTTCGTCCACCGAGGCGATGCCGTCCACCACCTGCCCGTCGCCGGGAATAAAATCCCCCGCCGCGACAAAAACAAGATCGTCCTTGCGCAGCGACGCCGCCGAAACCACCTGGAACTCATGATGCGACGAGGCGCTATGCAGCTTCTTGGCGTTGACGTCCTTGCGCAGCGCGCGCAGCGATTCGGCCTGCGCCTTACCGCGCCCTTCGGCGACGCTTTCGGCGAAATTCGCAAACAGCACCGTAAACCACAGCCAAAGCGCCACCCACAGGGTAAACCACGGCGGCTCATGCCCCACTTCCTGCCCGGTGACAAGATAAAACGCATACATCAGCGTCAACATCAGCGTGCCGCAATACACCACGAACATCACCGGGTTGCGCAGCTGGTTCTGCGGCGAAAGCTTGCGCAGCGATTCCTTCAGCGTCGGCCCGAGCTTGAAGCCCGCGGGGGGATGGTGCGGCGTCATGGCGTTACCGTTTGCTGGTGGCTATGCAGGTATTCGACCACCGGCCCGAGCGCCAGCGAAGGCAGGTAGGTCAGGAGATTAAGCAGGATGATAAAGCACAGCATGAACGTGAACAGCGGCGTATGCGTCGGCAGCGTCCCCGCGCTCTGCGGCACGGTTTTTTTAGCCGCCAGCGCACCGGCCAGCGCCAGCACCGGAATAATCAGGCAGTAACGCCCCATCAGCATGCACACCGCCAGCGCCACATTATAAAACGTCGAATTCGCCTGCAACCCTGCAAAAGCGCTGCCGTTATTATTGGATGCCGAGGCAAACGCGTAAAGCAGTTCCGAAAATCCTTGCGGGCCGGGGTTAAAAATCCCTGCCCTGCCCGCTTCCGTCGAAGCGGCGATCGCCGTGCCCGCCAGCATCAGCGCGCCGGGAAGCACCATCACCACCGACGCCATTTTAATTTCGAACGTACCGAGTTTCTTGCCCAGGTATTCCGGCGTACGCCCGACCATCAGCCCGGCGATGAACACCGTGAGCAGCACGAACATCAGCATGCCATATACGCCGCTGCCCACGCCGCCGAACACCACTTCGAACTGGATCAGCATCAGCGGCACCAGGCCTCCCAGCGGCGTATAGGAATCGTGCATCGAATTCACCGAGCCGTTGGACGTAGCCGTCGTCAGCGACGCCCACAGGGCCGAGCCGGCGATGCCGAAACGCGTCTCCTTGCCTTCCGTATTCCCGGCGGAAGCGTCGATGATCGCGGGATCGAAGCGCGGATTTCCCTCGCTTTCACTGGCCACCGCCAGCGCCACCATCGGCAGGAAAACGATCATCATGGCCGCGATCAGCACCCAGCCCTGCCGCCTGTCGCCGACCATCACGCCGAACGTGCAGGCGAATGACAGCGGGATCAGAAGCAGCGCGACCATCTCCAGAATATTGGTAAAAGGCGTGGGATTCTCGAACGGATGCGCGCTGTTGGCGTTGAAGAACCCGCCGCCGTTGCTGCCGAGCATCTTGATGGCCACCTGCGAGGCGGCGGGGCCCTGCGCGATCAGTCCGGATGCACCGCTTTCCACCGCCTTATATTCGGTATAGCCGTTGAAGTTCTGGATAACGCCCTGCGACGCCAGCACCAGCGCGAAGCAAAACGCCAGCGGCAGGAGAATATAAAGCGTCCCGCGCACGATATCCACCCAGGCATTGCCGAGCATGGAAGTCTCCTTGCGCGCAAGGCCGCGAAACAGCGCCACCGCCACCGCCATGCCGGTTGCCGCCGAAAGGAAATTCTGCACCGCGACGCCGGTCATCTGCGAGAAATAGCTAAGCTGCGCCTCGCCGCTATAGCTCTGCC
>CAZBUX010000014.1:7118-14666 GCA_964495185.1 uncultured Rickettsiales bacterium
ACGCCAGCGCGCAGGAAAGTCCCGGCATGTGCTGCGGGTTAAGCGGCAGGCTACCCTGCAGCAGGAAAATGCCAAACAGCAGCCCGAACCCCGCCAGCGCGAGAATCAGCAGCGCGCCGGTATAACCACGCCAGCCCATTTCGCGCTTTGGGTCAATAGCGCACACACGGTAAACCAGCCGTTCCAGCCAGCCAAGAAAGCGCTCCGGCAACACCTTTTCGCCGCCATACACCGCCGCCATGTAGCGCCCAAGCGGCGGCGCGCACACCATAACGATGGACAGGCACAGGACGATATAAGCCAGTGTGATCATGATGCAGGAGATTCGGTTAAGGGAAGAGTTCCGGTTTAAGCAACGCTACCAGCAGGTATACGAACAACCCGGCCGCGACGAACGCTATCAGCGTGTGAAGGATAAGCATATGCGGCGGCACTATAGTACTGTTGCGAAGCATGTCAAACGCGACGCGTAAGCCTTTATTTAGCTTGCATGTTTCACTGGTTGCCATAATTTAGGAACGATCATGAAGCCGCGCAGGAACCACCTCCCTTTCCTCTTCTTCCTCACCGCGTTTGCGGCGCTCGCCTTCACCGGCGGAGTCGCCGGAATGCGCTACGGCTGGAGCGTCGCCGCCGCGATCGACGGCGCACTGTCGGCAGGCGACGCGCTGCGTGAAAAACAAAATACTATCTCCGGCGCCCTGCCCTCCGTCGATGAAGCCATGCAGCGCAGCATCGTCACCGGCGACGCCACGAAATCCTACGCGGGCTACACCCTCATCACCCTGCGCTACGCCCGCACCGCCTACCTGCTTGGCATGGACGGCAAGCCCGCGCATCGCTGGCACATGCCCTTCGGCAAAGCTTTTCGCGTAGCGCCGCACGTCGCCGCGCCCGTCTCGGAGGACCGCGTCTACATGATGAAAGCCGAAGCCTTCCCCGACGGACGCCTGCTCGCCGTCTACCACGGCAACGGCGACACCCCCTACGGCTACGGCATGGCCATGATGGATAAAGATTCCAACCTTCTCTGGTCGCGCCCCACCCACATGCACCACGATTTTTACGTCGATAAGGAAAACGGCATCATATACTCGCTCGAACAGAATTTCGTCCGTACACCACCTCCCGGCCTGCAATCGCTTACCTACCCGGTTCTTGCCGACGACATCGTCACGCTTTCTGCCGGCGGTGCGGAAACCGGCCGCATCTCCATACTGGAAGCCTTTCAGGGCACACCCTGGGAATTATTTCTCTACCAGCCCCCGAAAATCGCCCCATGGGACACGCTGCACACCAACTCCATCATAAAACTGGAACCGGATATCGCCGCAGCTTTCCCCATGTTCCAGCCCGGCCAGCTTTTGATTTCCCTGCGCAACCTCGACGCCATCGCCGTCATCGACCCGGATACGCGCAAAGTCGTCTGGGCCGCAAGCGGCGTCTGGAAAGCGCAGCATCAGGCGAGTTTCCTCGCCAACGGCCATATCCTTCTTCTCGACAACCAGGGCCATTTCCTGCACGGGAAAAACCACTCCCGCGTCATCGAGTTCGACCCCGCCACGCTCGGCGTTACATGGAGCTACACGGGCGGCGGGAAAAACGCTTTTTACACCGACGCCTATGGCCGCGCAGAGCGCCTGCCAAACGGCAACACCCTCATCGCCGACGCCGCCAATGCGCGCGTCATCGAAGTCACCGAGGCCGGTGAAATCGCATGGAGCTACCGCATGCCCCGCATCTACGCCGACCACGTAGCCGTGCAAAGCGATGCTAAAGACGCCGGAGGCATCGACCCCAACCTCGCCAATCTCGTCACAAGCGCCAGCCGCTACGCCGAAGAATCGCTTCCATTCCTCAATCAATCTGGCATAAAATCAGGCAACAACATGGAGCCTCCCGATGAAGCGAAACCTTGAGATTACCCTGATCGCAACCGCCCTGCTCGCGGCCAGCCCCGCCTACGCCTATATCGGCCCCGGCCCCGGGCTGAGCATGGTCGGCTCGTTCTTCACGCTCATCGCGGGCGTCGCGCTGGCGCTGCTCATGGTCGTCGCCTACCCGCTGCGCGTGCTGATCAAGCGCCGCAAGGCACGCAAATCCGCCGCGCCGGAAGATAAAAAATAATCCCGCATCATGACCGACCCCATCGCCGCCATTGACGTCCTGCTCGCACAGTGGCTGCCTCCGCTCGTGCGCGCGCTGTGCTGGGGGGCGGCAAGCGGGGCGTTAAGCATGGCGATGTACGCCCGCATCTCCCCGCAGAAAAAATTGCTGGCGCTGAAATCCGCGCAGCAAACCACAAGGCAGGCCATGCTCGCCCATGACGGCGACATGAAAGAGCTGCTCACCCTGATCCGCAAGGACATGGCGACCGCCCTGCGCCCCATCGCGCTGGCCGTCCCCGCCTTCCTGCTGTCGGCGCTGCCGGTAGCGCTGCTCATGTATTTCCTGCTGCCGCTTTACCCCGGCGCGCTCACCGGCTTCGGCCCCGAATGGACGCAGGGGTTCGAGTTCTGGTACATCGCAACGATGATCGTCTCATCGCTCGCCGTCAAAACCCTTTTCAAAATCGCCTGACATGGCGGGTACCGGCGCATCCCTCACCCCCTCGCCCACGCTGAACGCGCTGGCGGGCCTCGTCACCCGCAACCCGAAACTCTGGATCAGACTCGGCAACGCCGAAACAAAGCTGCTCGCGCCCGACCTCGAATCCATACGCATCGAAAAACCCGTCTACATCGCGGGCCTCGCCCGCTCCGGCAGCACGATGCTGCTGGAGATCCTCGCCACCGCGCCGGGTGTGGCCACCCACCGCTATCAGGATTTTCCCTTCCTCTTCACCCCCCATTGGTGGAACACGCTGCTGAAACTCCAGCCCGTGCGCAACAAAACCCGCCGCGAGCGCGCCCACGGCGACGGCATCATCATCACCCCCGAAAGCCCCGAAGCGATGGAGGAAATGCTGTGGACGGCGTTTTTCCCCGGCCTGCACGATGGCAACGCATCCAACGTCCTCGACGCCTCCACGCTCAACGCCCCTTTCGCCGGCTTCTACCGCGACCACATCAAAAAACTGCTTCTCGTCCGCAAGGCCTCCCGCTACGCCGCCAAGGGCAATTACAACCTCACCCGCCTCGCCTACCTGCAGGCGCTTTTCCCCGACGCGAAATTCGTCATTCCCGTGCGCGATCCCGTCACCCATATCGGCTCGCTCATGCGCCAGCACCAGCGCTTCAGCGCCGCCGGAAAAACCAATCCAGCAATCGCCGCCCAGCTCGCCGCCTCCGGCCATTTCGAGTTCGGCCCTGGCCGCATGCCCGTCCACACCGGCAACGACTTACGCATGCGCGAAATCCGCGAGGCATGGCGCAACGGCGAAGAAATCCGCGGCTGGGCGCTCTACTGGGACGCGCTCCATAGTTTCATCGATACGCAGCTCGCCGGAAATCCTATCCTGAAATCCCGCTGCACCATCATCCGTTTCGAAGATTTATGTGCCGCACCCGCGGCAACCATCCGCGCCCTGCTCGCTCATTGCGACCTGCCGGAAGCCGATTCCGTCGCCCGCTGGGAAAAAAACCTCCACGCGCCCGACTACTACGAGTCCGGCCTGACCGCCTCCGACACCGCCCTCATCCACGAAATCACCGGCGATACGGCGAAGCGTTTCGGCTACTAAAAAACGACCCCCCCCCTTCCGGGCCATTCCCACCCACCCTATAATGAGCAGTCATCCTCGCCTTGTGCGTGGATGATATAATTTCAAACAACAATGAGTTGTCGATAAAAATGCAATGTTATGCAAAGAAATGTCAAGAAACCCCACCCCTAAAATGGAGGCTCCCACTCATAACCCAATGAAATACCGAAAAACCGCCACAACCTGAAGGCGAACTAACGGTTCCCGATTGATAAATACCGCTCCGCACCGGCACGAAAGGGTTACGATACGGTTCTAAACGGTATCCGAACGGCTACCACGGAATCTCTTTCCGGTCACGGAAGAACATTCCCGTCTTTCCACCCGACTGCCCGGTGGCAAGCCAGACGATCGTATCCGCGCCCTGCTCCACGCTGCGGGTGGCGCCTGCGCCGCCCATGTCGGTTTTCACCCAGCCGGGGCAGATGGAGTTGACGCGGATGCGCTGGCCCGCGAGTTCGTTGGCCATCACGCGCGTCACGGTATTCAGCGCCGTTTTGGAAAGCCGGTACGCGAGCGACCCGGTGCCCATGTCGGAAAGCTGGCCCATGCCGCTCGACACGTTGATAACTTCCGCGCCGTTTGCCTTCGCAAGCAGCGGCACCAGCGCGCGGGTGAGCTGGAGCGCGCCGAGCGTGTTGACGTTGAACGTGTCGAGGATGGTTTTAACATCCACCGTGTACCCGACATTGTCCTTAGCGTCCAGAAACACCCCGGCGTTATTCACGAGCGCGTCGAGCCTGTCGATTTTTCCGCCGATTTGCTTCGCCGCCGCTTCGGTGCTCGCCGCGTCGCCGATATCCAGTTGCAAAAATTCGACGTTCGGATTCTTCAGCTCCGCGCACGCTTTCTGCCCGCGCCCCGCATCGCGCGCCGCGAGGAAAACCTTATACCCCTGCGCCAGCAACCCTTTGCACGCCGCAAGCCCTATGCCTTTATTGCCACCGGTTACGATCGCCGTTTTCATATGTCCGTCCCTTCGCTAAAAACGCGATGCTACCCCAATTCCCCGCCGATGAAAATACCCGGCAGACATCGCCCGCCCGAAACGCTATATTCGCGTAAATTTTTACGTGGAGATTTTATGTCCGGACCCGAGCTCGTCATCAAAGTCGTCGCCATGCCCCGCGACACCAACCCCGACGGCGACATGTTCGGCGGCTGGATTTTAAGCCAGATGGATTTGGCCGCATACATCCACGCCCGCAAGCTCGCGCACACCAAGATCGTCACCGTGGCCATCGACAACATCGTGTTCCACAAACCCGTCTTCGTCGGCGATTGCCTCGAATGCTACGCTACCACCGAGAAGATCGGCCGCACCAGCATCACGGTAAAAATCGACGCGCTGGTCGAACGGCGCGAAGGCCACAGGAAAGAACCCGTCACCGAAGGCCGCTTCGTTTTCGTCGCCATCGGCGACGACCGCAGCCCCGTGCCGATTAAAGCGGCATAGCCGCGTGGCCCCCATGCGATGACCGCTTCGCCGCCCTCTGCCACTGCGCGGCAAGCTCCGGCGGCTTGATCTCCTGACCGAAAGCCACGTACACGTCCTCGCCCCCGCGCCTCACCTGCAAATAGAACTGCGTCGTGCCCGCGCAATCCGGTTCGACGTGAAAACGCAGCTTTCCCTCGCCCCGTTCCAGCGGGCTTTCCGGCTCCCTGCCCATCGGGTGCGTATGGATAATCGATTTGCCGTCGGCGCTGAAACCGACCAGATGCGCGAACGCCCCCATCACCGGTTCGAGATCGCCAACCGCGTTGCCCGCCGCATCGGTCACCGTGACTTCGACGATGCCTGGCTTACCGCAGCGCAACGGTTCCAACGGACGAAACGTAAATTGCATTCCCGCCTGTTCCGCATGGCTGCTCATTCTGATGTTGGGGGAAATCCGGCGCGGCACCAGCGCTTTCATGACGGTTTTAAGCTTATGGTTTCCGCCGTCCCTAAGCAGCGTGAAATCCGCCCACGCGGCATAATCGCCCGCGGCTCCGGGGGTAAAGGAAAACATATATTCCCCCGGCTTGTCGGTCGGCTGCGGGTGTATGTGGTGGTAGTCCTTCAGGCTGCCGTCGGTAACGAAAAGATGGAGTTTCTGCGTATGCACCACCGACAATTCGTCCGCCCTCACCGGCAGGCCGCTTTTCCGGTGCGAAAGCCGCAGGCGCGCCCGCGCTTCCTGCCCGGCGACCAGCGGGCGCTCGACACGCATTTCAGCGACAATCGATCCGTCCGTATATTTATGGCGAACGTCATCGCCATCTGCAGCAGGCACCGCTTCCTTGTGCGCAAGCGACAGCGAAAGCGCCGCCGGCAGCAGGGACACGCCGCAGGTAAGGAAATGCGGAATAGCGGCGGCTGCGCCCGAAAACCCGGCTATCGCCGCATCGTGCATACCCACCGTGCCGAGCGTTTTATCGACCGACCTGATCACGGCATTGGCAAGGTGTACGTTCTCCGGAAGCAGCGACAGGAAAATCAGCCCCGTGCTCAACGCGCTGAGCACCGTCGGCATGGCGATGATGGCGCTGGTCGCCAGCGCCGCGTATTTGATCGCCCTGCCCCAGCGTATATGCGCGCTACCGTCCTCGCGCTTTTCCACGAAATTGCCAAGCAACACGCCGCCGATTCCCACCAGCGCCGTAGCCGCCGTGTTGAACAGGCCGCCAGCGGCGAGCCTGCCGCCGATCAACGGCACCTCGGCCAGCCCGCGGTTGATAAACCCCGCAAGCCCCGATCCGCCCGACTCCGCACTGGTGTGCAGGACGAACAACGCCTCCTCGGCCATGTCCTTGCTGCCGATCCCGATCGCCGGCAGTACGTACGGCGCAAGGATAATACCCGCCCCCACCACCGCCCCGCCGATGGCTAGCCTCGTGAGCACCCGGCTCACATCAAACGACGCATCGCGATGCGGCGACGGTTCATCACGCTCCGCATGGGGGTGCATCAACGCGCTCTCCCCTGCCCGCTTAACGCACCAGCCACTTCGGCGGCGACGTTTTCGATATATTGCTTCTGCCGCGCAAGCGTAGCCTGCCCGCCCTGCCAGACCGTATGCGGCGGCAGGAGGCGGCACATGCCGACCGCACGGTTCTTTTCAATCAGGGTGACGTAATCGCTGTGCTGCCTGAAATTATTAAGGTTGATCGGCAGGCGCAGGCGTTCCTGAATCGTTTGCGCGTCACGCGGCGACGCCGGGCAGGCAAGGTGCAGCAGGCGTTCAGCCGCGCTGCGCGAAGACCTGTCGCTATCGGCGACGGCGCCCGCGAATTCCTCGATCCCTTTGTCACGATGCGCGGCGAGCCATGCCTGCATGCCCTTCGGCTCACGGTCGCTGGCCGGGTCGACGCTGATGACGACGATAGGGATATTCCGTTCCTGCCCGCGAAGTTTTTTCTGAATCGCCGCCACCGCATCCATGATGCCAACCTTGCCGGGCGACCCGCCGCATATGGCGCAATCGTTATAGCCGAATGCGATCAGGTAAGGTTTGTCGCCGAAAGTCTCCGCCGGATTGAACGGCCTGCCATACTGATCGGTCAGTGCCATACCTGAAAAAACGTCCGGTGCAGTCACGCTCCCCCGCTGGCTACGCCAGTTCGCGCGGACCTCACCCTCGGCAGCGCCCACTGGCACGCCAAGCGCGCCGGCCGCGGCCGCAAGCCCGGAGGCCTTCAAAAAGCTACGGCGCGTAACAGAATTACCGGAAGAATCAGATGACATAGCCCGAATATACAGCCCTGCATTTGCCCTGTCTCTACAAAACGCCTTAAAAACTGGTGATCCGGGCGGGAATCGAACCCGCGACAACCTGATTAAAAGTCAGGTGCTCTACCGACTG
>CAZBUX010000015.1:0-14384 GCA_964495185.1 uncultured Rickettsiales bacterium
GAAGAAGCCCTGGATGACTTCCTCTTCGAGAGCGGCGAGGTCGACGGTCTTGTCGGCGATTTCGCGTAAGGAAACCACGGCGTCCTTATCGTTGTCGCGGTCGACGGTGAGCGGGTTGCCCGAACCGATCTGCTTGGCGCGCTGCGCCGCGATCAGTACGAGTTCGAACCGGTTGGGGACGTTGAGAATGCAATCTTCGACCGTGACGCGTGCCATTTTTTCAGCTCCTAGAGGTTGGGAAAGGGGTTTTTAGAGGGTTTTCAAGGGGAATACAAGCATTTTTCATTGAAAAGTGCCTTGTGCGTCCCCCCTCGCGCCTAGTATATTGCCAGTCTGGAAAATTACAGGCGCTTAACCCATGGCCGATATACATAACATGCTGGAACCTAACGACAAGAAACTGCCCAAGCCCGAATGGATCCGCGTCAAGGCGCCGACCTCGAAAGAGTACCAGGCGACGCGCGACGTCATCCACAAGCTCAAGCTCAACACGGTGTGCGAGGAGGCGGCCTGCCCGAATATCGGGGAATGCTGGAGCCAGAAACACGCCACCGTGATGATCATGGGCGATACCTGCACGCGGGCCTGCGCCTTCTGCAACATCAAAACCGGGACGCCGGGGAGCCTCAACCCGCATGAGCCGGAAAATCTGGCGCAGGCGGTGGCGGAGCTGAAACTGAAGCATGTGGTGGTTACTTCGGTTGACCGCGACGATCTGGAAGATGGCGGGGCGGCGCATTTCGCGCAGTGCATCAGCGCCATGCGTAACCGCGCGCCGGGCACCACCATCGAAGTGCTGACGCCGGATTTTCTGCGCAAGGAGCATGGGATTCCCATCGTGGTCGCGGCGCGGCCCGACGTCTATAACCATAATATCGAAACCGTGCCGAGGCTTTATAAAACCATCCGTCCCGGGGCACGCTATTTCAATTCGCTGCATTTGCTCAAGACGGTGAAGGAACTCGATCCGTCGATTTTCACCAAATCGGGGCTGATGGTGGGGCTTGGTGAGGAAAAGGAAGAAGTGCTGCAGGTGATGGACGATCTGCGCTCGGCGGATGTGGATTTCATGACTATCGGGCAGTACCTGCAACCCACGCCCGCGCATGCGCCGGTGGCGCGGTTCGTGACGCCGGATGAATTTACGTATTACGAACGGCAGGCGCGCGCCAAGGGATTCCTCATGGTGTCTTCGTCGCCGCTTACGCGCTCGAGTTACCATGCGGGTGACGATTTCGCACAGATGAAAGCGGCGCGGGATAAGCAGTTGAGCGGGGCGGTATGAGTGAGATCAGCGCAAAGGAATTCAAGAAACTCAATGATCCGAGGCGTACCGGGAGAGGCTACTCGACGCTGTGGAAAGAGATGCAGCTCATTAGTAGGGATTTTACCCCCGAACGCGCGACAGAGCTGCAGACGGCACCGTATCTAAGACCGATGACAAGGGTGGATCGCATCGAAAAAATGCAGGAAGCTCATATGAAATTAGGTGCGTTGATAGAAAAATGCCGCCCGCACATGGAAGGCGTGCAGGGGGCTGCACCTGTCGACAAGGAAGAATTCCGGGAGGCGTTCGTGCGGGCGTATCATTTGTACACCCCTGGAAATACAGTCGGGAATGAAGCCCGGATGCATATCCTGGCGGTATTTAAGGAACTGAAACTTATAAAACCGCAGGATATCGAGCAGGGCGGCCCGCTGAAACCGCGAGGGTTGTAAGCAAATGATCGCAGCGCGGCAATATTGTCTGGCTGCGATCTGGGTGCCGCTGGCGCCACTAGCGTGGTTTGCATATGGCGTGTGGCTTGATGATAAGCTCAATCCTCCGGAAGATATGGCTGGGGCGGCTGCGTTTGTGGTCGCGGCTTATATAGCGCTGGCGGTTTTTCATGGATTGTTTGCCTTTGCTGCAACGGCCTGGTTCCTCTGGAAGCATAAAAGCGCCGCGGATATCCTGCTTGTCGTATGGAGATTGCCGGTTATTGCTTTGATCTGTTATCCGGCGGTTGCGTGTGTGATGTTTTTTGTCGAGGGAATGCTGGCAGGCATGTTCAATCCGCTGTTTGCGATAGCCATGGCATTGCTCACAACGCTTATGGCCGCGCCTGTGATTTTCCTGTGCGGGTATGCTATGGTTTTTATCATGCTGACGCTGGGGAAGGCGCTGGCGCGCATCCACGTTATCCATGACTGGCCTCAGACGAATCCTTTAGCGAAAGTATAAATCCATGCCTCACACCCATCACGAACATCATGTCACCTCATCGGCCGCGCTGCGCGATTTCGTCATCGGCATGGCGGATGGCCTGACGGTGCCGTTCGCGCTGGCGGCGGGGCTGGCGGGGGCGGTGGATTCCACCGGGCTGATCGTGACGGCGGGCGTGGCGGAGATTGCGGCGGGCGCGATTGCGATGGGGCTCGGCGGC
Source organism: uncultured Rickettsiales bacterium (assembly GCA_964495185.1). GTDB lineage: Bacteria > Pseudomonadota > Alphaproteobacteria > Rickettsiales > SXRF01 > CAZBUX01. The sequence continues at coordinate 2,427 of CAZBUX010000015.1, forward strand.
TATATGGGCGCGCGCACGGAATCGGAGCATTACGAATCGGAGCATAAGCGCGAGCTGCGCGAGGTGGAGCTGGTGCCGCATGTCGAGGAAAAAGAAGTGGCGGATATCCTCAGGGATTTCGGCGTTCCCGAAGCGCAGCTCGGCATCGTCGTGGACGGCATTAAGCAGAATCCCCAGAAATGGGTGGATTTCATGATGCGTTTCGAACTGGGGCTTGAAAAGCCCGACCCGCGCCGGTTGTTCCAAAGCCCGGTCATCATCGGCGGGGCGTATATCACGGGCGGGATGGTGCCGCTGATGCCGTATATATATTACCCGCTGGTGTCGGAGGCATTGCCGGTCTCGGTGGTCGTCAGCATGATCGCGCTGTTCGCGTTCGGCATGTTCAAGGGCTATTTCACCGGCCAGAAAATGCTGAAATCGGGCATGCAGACGACGCTGATCGGGTCGGTCGCGGCGGCGGCGGCGTTCTGGATAGCGACGATGGTCGGGGGATGAGAGATACGAACCGGCGCGAATTCCTGAAGGATATGGCGGCGGCCTTCAGCCTGCTTGCCGCTGATCCTATGCGAGCGCTGGCGGTTGTTTCTTCAGGGGAGCCGACGGCGTCGCTTAAGGCGTTGTCTGAACCGCTGACGAACCTCTTCGGCACGATGGCGATTCTTCCCGCCGGCGCGAATGAGCCCGCCAAGCTTATGCAACTGGTGGCTGAGGCCGTGGCTGAACGACGCAGGCTGCACGATTTGCTGCCGGACCGTAAAATGTCGCCGCAGGAAATCGAACGGGCCGCCGCGTATATTGCAGATAGCTATTCGCGCCGTTTCCCTGAGCAACGAATCCATGATGACGCATTCCGCGCCAGCCAGATCGGCAGCTATGCCCAGATGCTGAAGGTAGGCGTGGAATATGCCGCCATGGACGAGCAGAAATTACTCGACCTTGCGATGGAATGGGCGGTCGAGGGTAATAAAATATGGCTTAGCCAGCAGCAATATCGTGGCGGGAGTGAAGCGACGCATGCACGGAGCAAAGCAGCGGATACTCCCCGTGTTTTGCGGGGTGGTGACGGTGCTGCGCAGGACCTTGAATCGCTGCTCGCGCGTGAGGACGTCAAGATTTTCAAAAGCGGGAATGGCCTGCGCATCGTATCGCTCGATCCGCAGGCGCTCGACGCGATCACGCCGTTGCTGGACGGCTGTGCGCACAGGCGCCACAATGCCTGCGACCTGATTGTTGAGCCTGCCTCGCGCAGCCTCATCAGCCTTGCGCGTCCGTATATTGCCGATTACCCTGAATGCCATATTCGCGGCCAACAATCCCTATCGCGCTGATTTATGCCGAAATACTGGATATACCTTATCGCCCTGCCGCTGCCGCTGCTGGCGCATATACTGGTGGTGGATACGTCGCTGGTGACGAACTGGCTGTGGTATGGCGGGTATGAACAGGCTTACCATGCGCTGAACAACCTGCGCGCCATGCCGGGACTTTCGAATTATTTCGGGCTGTGGCCGCTGTCGGTATTTACCGTCACGGTGCTGTGCTACTGGATGAAGGAGATCGCGGAAACCGGCGGTGAGTCGCTCGGGGCGCAGTTCGTGCTGCTGCCTATCGCTTACGTACCGTTTAGTTTTTTTTATGAGATTTTGTCGAAATTCCACTTCGAGGCGTCCATGCTCTACGCCCATCCGCTGGTGGTGATTCCGGTGTGGTACCTCTATCTTTTCCCGTGGTATGTGTTTTTATGGGTGTTCGGAAAATTGCATCTGGTCGTTGAGTGAAAAGTTTATCATGCCCGAGGATAATAAGAAAACATATGCCTAAACATACCGAAACCCAATCGCTGCCATACACTACCAGCCAGCTTTTCGCACTGGTGGCCGATATCGAACGTTATCCGGAATTCCTGCCGTGGTGCCGCGCGGCGAGGGTGATCGAGGGCAGCGGCAACGAGTTCATCGGTGAGCTGGTGATCGCGTTTTCGCATATGAGCGAGCGCTACACTTCGCGCGTGGCGCTTACGCCGCCCGCTACTGAAAATGCGGAATGCAGCATCGACGTGTCGCTCGTGCGCGGGCCGTTTTCGCATCTATCGAACCGGTGGGAGTTTACGCCGAGGGCAGGGGGCGGCAGCGACATCCATTTCGCGCTGGATTTCCAGTTCAAGTCGCGGCTGATGGAAACGCTGATCGGCGGGGTGTTTTCCAAGGCGACGTCCAAAATGGTTTCGGCATTTCGTGAGCGCGCCGAAGCGCTTTACGGCGCGGGCTGTAAATGACGTCGTTCCTGCTACTCGTTATTTTCCTGACGGCGTCGCTGTCGCTCGTGTCCTATCTTTATTGCTGGCACGACATCCGCGGCGGCAACCCGCATATCATCTCGATCCGGCAGATCACGGGCATCATGGACCGCGATATCATCAACGCCATCTTCGGCGCGCCGCAGCCGGGCTATTATTACCAGATGAAACCGCCGCTGACGAGGGAACTGCAGAAGCTCTGGAAATGGCGGTATTATCAGGAGGTGGCGGCGGATTCGGTGTGCATCCTTGGAAGCTATTATTACCTGAACGCGGGCGGGCCGGATATCTACGCCGCGTGGTTCGTGCTGCTTGCGGGGCTGTGCCAGGCGATCAGCATCTGGATTTCCGTGCATCTGGTGCGCAAATGGTGGCACCAGATCGCCGAGGAGATGGACGGGTTGTAGGCTTCGGCCCCCGGCCTTCCCCCGCGAGCGCGAGAGGGGCAGGATTGGGATGGGCATATTTAGTCAACCGCCGAGAGCAGTGATCCTCCTGCCGGCTTCCGGTATCAGTGATCGTCGTGACGTTCGGAATTACAGGGCAATCCTATACCCGGACAGGGATTATTGCTTGCGGGGAGGATTTATAGCCGCGGATGCGCAGAAGGATTTCGCGGATTTTTGCGGCGTCGCAGGGTTTGGTGACATAGGCGGGGACGCAGAGGCTGTAGCTCTTGCGGACATATTCGAAATGCTCGTAGCCGGTGAGAATGACGATGGGAATGGCGCGGATGGAAAGCGGGGCGGTGGCAAGCTCCGCCAGCACCTCGAAGCCGTCCATGCGCGGCAGGCCGAGATCGAGCAGGATGACGCCGGGGAGCGCGTGGTCGCCCTTTTTGCGCTCGTGGGCGAGCCAGGGCAGCACTTCGTCGCCCCGGTTGATGATGTGCAGGTCGTAAGGCATGTGCGTGGCGTCGAGCGCGAGACGCAGCAACAGCGCGTCGCTGGTGACGTCCTCGACGAGGAGGATGCTGAACGGAGCTTCTGCGGCCATGGCCGGCGGCGGCTCCGTATGGAGGTTCCTTGCTGCGACGGGCGTATCGTGCATGGCGGTTCCTTTCGGTCGGTTACGGGGCTTTGCGGCTAAGCACCTGCTGAAGCATGAAGCGCAGCGAGAAAGCGCTCTCTCGGCCCTTGACGAGGTAATGCACAGCGCCGCACATGAGCGCTTCCTGACGAAGTTGCTCGTCATGCGTGCCGCTGTAGACGATGATGGGGGTGGTGGTTTCCGCGTGCAGGGCTGCTACCGAGGCTACGCCGTCCATGTCGAGCAGGTTCAGGTCGAGCAGGATGACGTCGAACTTGTTGGCGTCGAGAATTTCTAGGGCGTTGGCAAGGCGTGGGGTGTCGGTAATCTCGAAATCCTCGCCCGAGGCGTCGCGCAGCATGCGGGAGACAAGAAAAACGTCGCTGCGGCTGTCTTCGATGAGCAGCACGCGGATGGTTCGGCGCACGCGCGGTGCGCGCTGGCGGGTGGAAAGCGGGGTAAGTAACGCCATCACGTCGTCCTTTGGTAAAAGGCTGCGATAGGGTTAATTCTCCGCCTTAATGGTTAAGTATTGATAAATTTAGGTTGTGTCATTATAGGAATATTCAACTATTAGGTAATGCCGTTTTTTCCCTTGCTGCCCTGCTTCAGCCAGTTCGCCATGTAGTCGCCGGGCATGGGGCGGCAGATGCCGAGGCCTTGTCCCTCGGCGCAGCGCTGTTCCCTGTAGAACGCTCTTTGCCAGTCGTTTTCGATGCCGGAGGCGACGACGTCGACGTTGAAACGCGCGGCGATGTCGAGGATGGCCTGCACCAGCGGCAACATGCCTTCCGGCTCGCTGATGTTTCTGGTGACATCGGGGGAAATCTTCAGCGCGTCGATGGGCATGCCCATGAGCGCCGCCAGCGATACGGGCGCGGTACCGAAATGGTCGAGATGGACGCTTACGCCGAGCGCGCGCACCGCCACCAGCGTTTTTATACGCTCCGGAAGGCGCGTAAGCAGCGCAAGGCTCGGAACCTCCAGTGCGAGGAACTCCGGTGCGATGGCGTAGTGATCGAGCATGACGCGCAGTTTCTCGGTGAACATCGGGTCGTCGAGCTGCGAGACGAAAAGGTTGACTGCGATGCGGATTTTCGGAAGGCGTACTTTTCGCCAGCGCGTGATGTCGGCACAGACGGTGTGCAGCACCCAGTCGCCGATGGTGCCGGAAAGCCCGGTTTCTTCGGCGGCGAGCATGAATTCGCCGGGAAGCAGCAGGCCGCGCGCGGGGTGATTCCAGCGCACCAGCGCCTCGGCGCCGACGGTTTTACCGGTTTTTAAATCCAGCTTGGGCTGGTAGTGCAGTATCAGCTCGTCCTGCCGCAGGGCGTCGCGCAGTTCCTGTTCGAGCCTGAGCCGGGCGCTGGCCTGCTCATGGATCTCTGGCGTGTAGAAACGGTAATTGCTGAAGGGCGACAGCTTGGCGCCGTACATGGCTTCGTCGGCATGCTGCATAATCACGTCGCTGCCGCGCCGGTCGCCAGCAAAACAGGTGGCGATGCCGATGCTGACGCCGATGTTGATATTGCGCCCGGCCACCGGGAAAGGCTGGGCGATGCGCGAGAGGATTTTCTGCGCTATGGCGGCGCAGTCGCGCGCGTTGGCGATGCCTTCGACCAGAAGCGCGAACTCGTCGCCGCCGAAGCGGGCGGCGGTATCGTAGGGGCGCAGGCACTGCACGAGGCGTTCGGCGACCTGCCTGAGGAGTACGTCGCCCGCGGCGTGGCCGAGCGTGTCGTTGACCTGCTTGAAGCGGTTTAAGTCGAAGAAAAACACCCCGATGCCCGCCATGGAACGCTGCGCGCGGGCGACCGCCATGTTCAGGCGGCTTTCGAACAGCTCGCGGTTGGCAAGGCCGGTCAGGGTATCGAAATGTGCGCGGGTAATGAGCGTGGCCTCGAACTGCTTGCGCTGGATCGCGTATTGCATGGCGTGGCGGATGGTCTTGCCGTCGATCTTGTCTTTGAAGAGATAGTCCTGTGCGCCGCGCTCGATGGCCTGTAGCGCCATTTCTTCATCGGCATAGGCGGTGAGGATGATTACCGGCAGCTTCGGCGCCATGCTCTGCAGGGCGAGCAGGCCGTCGAAGCCGGTGCTGTCGGGCAGGGACAGATCGAGGAGGGCGACGTCGTATTCCTTGTCGCCGAGGGCTTTAAGCGCCTTGTCGAGCGTGGTGGCGCGGCCCAGGTGGAAGCCTTCGGGGAGGGTTTTTGCGAGGGTTTTTTCGATCAGCACGGCGTCGCTGGCGGAATCCTCTATCAGCAGGATGCTGGGCAAGACCTGTGCGACGGCTTTCAGCGCGGGTTCGGCCATTTATTGTACGCCTTTCGCGGGCAGCAATACATTGAAGGATGCGCCCTGACCGAAGGTGGAATCGACCCAGATGCGCCCGCCGTGGCGGTCCACCACTTTTTTCGCCAGCGCCAGCCCCATGCCCACGCCCGGATACTCGCCGTCGGGGTGGAGGCGCTTGAAGGGCTGGAATATCCGTTCATGGAAACGCGGGTCGATGCCGATGCCTTCGTCGCGCACGGTGAACAGCCAGCCGTTCTCCCGCTCAGCCGCCGACACCGCGACGCTCGGCGCGTGGCCGGGCGCGTGGAATAGCAGCGCGTTTTCCAGCAGGGCTTTGAACAGCAGCCGCATCTGCGCCGCGTCGGAGTCGACGCTTGGCAGGGGATCGACGCTGAGCTTCGCTTTCTGCGATTCAATTTCCAGCGATAAATCTTCCTGACACTGGCGCAGGAGGTGGTTTAAATCGGTGGGCATGAGCGGCATGGTGACGGTATTAAGCCGCGAATATTCCAGAAGGCCGGAGAGCATGGCCTGCGCCTTCTCGCCGTTGGTGATGATCATGTTCAGGTACATTTTGCTTTCGTCGTTCAGCGCGTCGGGATTATCGGTTTTCAGCAGGCGCGAGAACTCGACGATGGCGCGCAGCGGCGTGCCGAGGTCGTGACTTACGACATAGGCGAATTCCTTGAAGGTTTTGGCGAGATTTTCGTGCTCCGGATTGGTTTCCATAGTTCCTTCTATACGGCGTGCTTTATATTGCGTTTCGATGCGGCGCGGACGAAATCGCGGATACGGTCGATATGTCCCATGTGGAAGTCTTTTTCGAAGCAATCGCTGATGCCGAGCGCCCTGGCGGCCTCGGTATGCTCGGGCTCGAAAATGCCGCTTATGAGGGCGACGGGGCAGGATGGGTACTGCGAAAGCAGCGCCTTGGCGACGTCGAGCCCGGTCATGTCGTGTAAATTCCAGTCTATGACGACGGCGCAATGCCTTTCCGGATTATAGGCGACGATGCCCCCGGTGCCGGAAAGTGCGGCCTCCACCTGCAGGCCGCGCTGACGGACGAGGGTGCGCAGCAGCTCCACATCGGCTTCCGTGTCGTCGATATAAAGGAGGGTGGGGGTCATGCAGCCTCTTTCTTCGCTTCCTTGCGGGCGATGGTGAAATGGAAGGCGGTGCCCTTGCCGGGCGTCGATTCGCACCAGATATTGCCGCCGTGACGCTTTACGATGGCGCGCACGTAGGGCATGCCCATGCCTTCGCCGGGGATGTTGGCGAAGTCGCCGGCGCGGCGGAAGATCTCGAATACTTTATGCATGTCCTCGGGGGCGATGCCGCAGCCGTTGTCGTAGACGGAGAAGGTGACGTGGGTGTCGCTTTGCGCACCGGTGATCTGGATGCGGCCGGGCCTTGACGGATCCAGGTATTTTACGGCGTTGTCGAGAAGGTTGCCGAAAATCTGCTCGATGCTGCCCTTGTCGCCGACCACGTCGGGCAATTCGCCGATATAGACCTTGCAGCTTCTTTGCTCGATCTGGTAGGCCAGCGCGTCGACGCATTGCTTCACGAGTTCGCTGGTGGTGACCGGCTCGAAATGGATTTCGCGGCGGCCAAGGCGGGAGAGCTTGAGAATGGCTCCGGTCATGCGATCCATTTTTTCGGCGGCCGAAATGATGTAGGCGAGCGATTTGGGTATGCGCTGGCAGACTTCGCGGCGCAACAATTCGCGCTCGACTTCGGATACGCGCGGCAGCAGGTGCTCCAGCATGGGGATGACGGTGTTAAGCGACTGGTGCAGTTCGCCGGAGAAACCCTTGAGGTTGATCAGCGGTGAGCGCAGATCGTGTGAAGTGATGTAGGCGAAGGTTTCGAGCTCCTCGTTGATGGACTCCAGCTCGCGATTCATGGATTCCAGCTCGGTGTTATGGTCGGTGGTGGTGGCCAGCTGGCGGGCCTGGAGCACCGATTCGGTGACGTCCTCGACATGGTGGATGATGTAGGCGACGTTGCCTTCCGCATCCAGCACCGGGGAGTTGACGGGGCTCCAGTGGCGTTCCTCGAAGCCGCCCTGCGGCATGCGAATATCGTATTTCTGTATTGCCATCGTGTCGGGGGACTTGGTTTTAAGCACGCGGTTGAGCGAAGCGGTCAGGTTGCGCCTGCCGTCGGCTTCAGGATCATCCGGGTTGTCGGGGAATACGTCGAAGATGTTGCGGCCGAGGATGTTTTCGCGGCGGGTCATCGTGGCGGCGAGATAGGCATCGTTCACGGCGGCGATGGTGAAATCGGGCGTCATCACCAGGTAAAGCCCGGGCATGGATTCGAAGAGGATGCGGAAGTCAGGGGCTACCGCATTTTTGGATGCGGGGGCGTCAGAAGCGTGGTTTCCGGCGTCCGGTGCGGTCATGCAACCCCAATCGTAAATGCAACCTGTAATTGCATATTAATGCAATTACAACTAACATGGATTGTGTATGCGATGCAACAAGTTTAGCGGCGCGAAAAACAAAAAGAGTAATGAAAGGGGACGGTGGGGATTTTAAACTTCGTCAGAATCTTTGTGTCATCCCCGGGCTGGGCCGGGGATGACACAAAACTACGCTTTCTTGAGGAAGCAGGTTTTGAGCACGAGGCCTTTTACTTTTTCGGCGTTGCACTCGATTTCTTCTTCGTCGCCGGTGAGGCGGATATTTTTGATGGTGGTGCCGCGCTTGAGGGTGACGTTGGTTCCTTTGACCTTCAGGTCTTTGATCAGCGTGACGCTGTCGCCTTCGGTGAGTTCGGTGCCGTTGCTGTCTTTTACTTTGATGTCCACGAGGGATTCCTTTGAAAAAATGCCTGAAACGAAAACGCGCCGGAGTTTTTACCCCGGCGCGCCTGTCTTTGCGTTAACCGCGAATTAGCGGGTAGCGGCAGCCTTCAGCTTCGAAAGCGCGCGTACTTTTACGCGGACGGAAGCGGGCTTCGCAGCCGCTTTCATCATTTCGCCGGTGGCGGGGTTGCGGATCAGCGTGCCGGCCTTGCGGGCGGGAACTTTGCGCAGCGTGATCTTGAGGACGCCCGGGAGGATGAATTCGCCGTTGCCGTTCGGATGAACCGAACCGAACATAGCGGCTTCGAGGGTAGCGAGCACGCCGGAGGCTTGCTTGCGCGAGATTTCGTTCTGTTCCGCGAGCAGCGAAACGAGTGCGGATTTCGTGAGTTTCTGCTTAACGGCACGGATCGGTGCAGCAGCAGCTTTTGCTTTTTTCTTAGCGGCCATGATTAGTCTCCCTTTGTGTGTTTGTGTTAAGTTGCGTAGTGGTCAGTGTCGAATATTACCAGTAAAATAGCGCATTTTATGGGTAACGCAACGGCAAAACAGCGTGTATAGCTGTTTTTTTGAGGGCAGGGGATGCGAAGTATCGTGCTTCACGTAACTTTCACTCGTCATCTTCGTCGTCGCCGCGGCCGACGCCGAGATTGTCGAGATCGGCTTTTTTCAGCGAGAGGAAACGCGGCTGGTTGCCGATGCCGGCGACGGGATAAAGCTCCTGCTTGTCGATGATGCCGAGGAAGCCGAGCTTTTTGATGAACAGTTCCAATACGCCGGGGCCGCCCGCCTGCAGTGCGTATAAACGCGCGCCGCCGTAGAATTGTGGGACTTTCGTCTTATATGAGATGGCGCCGGTATCGCCTTTCACTTCTTCCCACGGCGTGGAGCGCAGCCATTTGAGGATGGTGTTTTCTTCGGGTGTAAGCTGGATGGTGCTGAGCGGTTTGAGCGGGGTATGGGCGATCTGCATAAAGCCTCCCTTGGGGGTTGCGCCACCGGGAGTATAGCTTAATGCGATTTACTTAGCGAGTCGCTCTTTAATGACCGCCGCCTGCGGGCGTTCGCTTCCGTCGAGACGGTAGAGCCCGAAATTGCCCATGTCCTGCGGGAAGGCGTAATCGTCCAGCGCGAACCAGTAGACGCGCTCGACGCGGGCGGCAAGGTCTTTGCGCGCTCCTTTGCCGAAGGGGGCGGTGGTGAGGTTGCCCGCGATATAGTCGAGGGTTTTCGCGGCGAGCTCGGCTTCGGCTTGTTCGGAAATCGCGTAGGGGTTTTTATCGCCCGCCATGAATCCGATCTCGGTGATCCAGATGGGTTTGGGCGCACCTTTGAGCGTCATGTATAACTGGACGTTGAATACCTTGCTTAAGAAGCCGTGCTCCGAGGAACTGCCGATGAAACCGAGTGCGGCGTAATTGTCCTCGTCGCCGTCGACCTCGTCCACGGCGCGCACGCCGCCGCGCGGGTTGAAGAAATAGGGATGCAGCGCCATGACGTCGAACAGCCTGCCGTAATTGGCATCGAGCTCCCAGAGCTGCCAGAGGAAGACGTAATCGGCTTTGGACAGTCCAGCATGCACCAGCGTGATCTTGCCGCGGCGGTCGCCGAGTTCTTTTTCAACGGCGTGCATGAGGGCGAGGAAATCGGATGGGTTGGGTTTGGGGCCCCAGAACTCTTTTATATTGGGCTCGTTCCAGACCTGCCAGTTTTTGATGTGGCCGTAGCGGTCGATGGAGGCGGCGAGGAATTTCGCGTAGTCGGGAAACGCGTCCGCGCGCGGGGCCATTTCGAAAACGCCTTCGGGCTTGGTTTTATCGGGCAGCGCCCATGCGGGGGCGTAGTGGACGATGGGAAGCAGGGTGATCTCGTGTTTTTTCGCCAGCGACACCAGCGTATCGAGCGTCGTCCAGTCGTAGGTGCCTTTTATTTTCTCGGCGCTGCGCCATTCCCAGTCGAGCCGGGCTTCGGTCATGCCGAGGGATTTTACACGCTTGAAACGAGCTTCGATTTCGGCTGGGGTGCCGTTCGCCAGCATGTTGATGCTGAGTACGAAAGGCGGCTTCGCATGAGCGGCGCCCGCGCAGAAAGCGAAGGCAAGCAGGATAAGTGCAAGCCAGCGTGCGAACATGCTAGAACCCGCGGTTGGAATCGTTCAGGTCGTAGATCGCCGTGGCGTTGGCGCCGAAGCCGTTGAACATCAGCATCTGGCGAACATACTGGTCGATAGTGCTGTTGACCTTGGAGATGCCGGATTTCGGAACATATACGAGATCGCGCGGCATGAGCTGCGCGTGGGCGCTGCCGGCGTTCAGGTAAGTGATGCTGCTGTCGGAGAAGTCGGCGCGGAATACGTCCGACGTGCCGTCCGGGCGCTGGCGGACGATCAGCACGTTTTCCTTGTCTGCGGTATTCTTCAGGCCGCCCGCGGAGGTGACTGCCTGATAGGCGGTCATTTTATCGCGCAGCTTGAACTCGCCGGGCTTATCGACTTCGCCGGTTACGTAAATACGCTGGCTTTCGAAATCCTTGATGATGACGCTGACGTCGGGCGATTCGTTCAGCTTACCGGCGTAAAGGTCGGTAAGCTTGTGGTCGAGCTCGGCGGGGGTGAGCCCGGCGGCGCGAACTTCATCGACGAGCTGGAGCGAGATGTTGCCGTCGGGACGGACGGTGACGTTGTCGTTTAAATCCCTGGTGTAGAAGAATTTGACGTCGATCACGTCGCCGGGATTGATTTTGTATTCGGGCGCGAGCGCCGGGGCGGCGGGCGGCAGGGCGGATTGCTGCACCTGCGGTATGTTCGAGAAATCCGCGCAGGCGGTAAGCGATAAGGCGAGGATGGCGAGGATGGCGGATTTAATCGGGTTCATCTTTTTCATATGCTCTTTTTAAGAATCTTCACGGAAAAGGAAACGGTAGACGGAACGGGGAATATACATTTTCTTTTTGTTCAGCACGACGCCCAGCACGTTGACGCCCGCGAAACGCAGGGTGTCGACGGTGTATTTGGCGGAGCGCCAGCGGGTTTTCCCGGCATGGGCGACCAGCACGACGCCGCTTACGTTCTGGCAGATGAGCCGCGACTGCGACGATTTGTCGGCGGGTGGAATGTCCCAGATGACGTGCTCGAATCTCTTTTCGAGGTCGCGCATGATGTCGGTGAGCAGCGTGTCGTTTTTCACGAGGCGCGAAATCGGCAGCCGGGCGTAATAGAAGTTCTCGATTTCCTCGATGGCGAGGTCGACCTTCTCGCTGGCGTTCTTAGTGTCTTCGGCGTTTTCCGGGGTGACGGCTACGACCAGCGCGTGCTTGTTGCTGCGGGCGAGCTTGTGGGCGAGGTTGATAGCGACCGTGGAACTGCCAACCCCGGAGGTGGCGCCGAGTACGGCGATGGTTTTTACCGGGCCGGTGCCAGCGTCGTTTTGCGGGAAATTAAGAAGAGAGGTGGCGAGTTGCTCGAAAGCCAGCGTTGCAACCGACGGACTGCCATGTGCGGTTATGGAGTGGTTCCCTGCGC
>CAZBUX010000016.1:0-14193 GCA_964495185.1 uncultured Rickettsiales bacterium
CTAACAGTTGCAAAAATAAGAATAGCAGCCGCATAAACAGTATTCAGCGTATCTTCTAACGAAACCCTTTGCAGATAGTGCTTCCACTCTAGCGGATACATTTTTTGAGCATCGGATTGCAGAAAATCTATAGTTCGCTTTTCATGATCCTTGTCATACCTATCCAAGGCAAGAAAACAGACAACAATGTATACCCGCGATTTTGTTCTGAGATTGTGCATCTCTTTCTCGAGCCAGGATAGCCACTCCTTTACGCTTTCCTGAACGGGTTTGTTGGGGCGCAAGTATCGCTTGCGCCAATACGCTGCCAGGTGGTCATGAAAATCCTGTAAAACCCTGTGATCAAACGAGTGTAGATTCTTCAGTGCAGGCACAATTTCATTTTCGGGGTCGTGTTCAAACTGTGCCACATAGTGTTTGCGGCAGCCGCCCAAAATGATACTCATTGCCTTTCCGTATTGATCGTGCTGTGCCCACTGAAAATCTGTTTTATCGCCATCGAATCGCTCGGAAACGATCATAGAGGATCACCTACGCGACCATATATGGCGAGTTTGCCGGACTGGAAACAGGCGTAATAACGGTCGGAATAATCTCCTGGGCGGCGATTCCAGAAGTCACGCCACATGCTGTAATAGTAGCAATCCGCGTGACCTTTAATGGCGGCAGAGCTGTCAGGCTCACCCATAATGGTGCGTACCTGGTCGCGGGTCATGCCAATCTCCAACTGATTGGTTGTTGCCCTGGGATTCGCACAGGCTGCGAGTAGTAGCAGCGCAAAACCGATGATTGCTGTTTTTTTCATGATACCCCCCTAGTTACGGTAACGGCCACCAGATTTCTCTGGCAGCCGAGGGATAGTTACCGTCCAGTGAACGGCGCAGCGTATTCACGCAAGCGCTATTGTATTCCGCCGCTCCCTCGACCCTAAGGTGAGAAAGCAACGTCATTGGTAACGGCCTGACGTTGTTGTAGGCCGCACTGGAAAGGGGTAACTAGCCCCAGAAACGGTTTTGCCGTTTCCAAATACGAAGTTAGACAAAAGAGTTAAATATAACAATCGAAAACACGGCTTCTGCATGACACTGGCAGCTCGGCGCTTTTAGGCTATCTTCTTACTGCACCTATATTCATCAGATGCTTAGCCGGTTTGAGGAGGAGTTTCTGATTGTGTTTTCCATACCGGATTGGGGCGATTTGATTTTCTTGATAAAATTCAAATTCCAAGTAGTGATAAAAAATATATTTTTCGGTGTGTGCATTAGCTTGAGGGCGATTCGGGGAATAACGTAGACCAATAGAAAGCACATTTTATGGCTATAAAGCACCCGCCCCGCTGCTTACCCGGATGGATAAGGGATAAAGGCGTCACCACACAGAAACAGCTGGTAATGGCTTTGCTTCCCTATCTGGAATGGCGTTCTAAACAAACGCTCACGGAAGTGTTTTTACGGGTTCTACCCCATGCAGAAACTTCGCCAAGGAAATCTTCCGCACTTGATCGCCAGATTTTGGAATTGTTAAAGCTGGGGGTAATTGAAAGAACCTATGGCGAAACACCCCCGGCACCAGTTCGTTCACCGAATGCCACCCCGCATCGTTATGTGTATTATCGCAGAATTTCCAGAAAAATGCCCCGCGCCAAAAGATCGGTAAAAGCTACAGAGGCAGGCGCATTAGAAAATGCGGTCATAAAATCCCGAATCCCAAGACGGCGCTTTAAGAAAACCAATGTCCATCTAACGGCTTCGGATGTCGAATTTATAAAATGCAACCCATACGGCATGTCCACCCGCGAGCTAGGGGGAATGTTCCGTATCTGCCAGTCCACGGCATGGAGGATTAGTGAAGGCAAAATTCCCAAGCACCTCAAGAACCAATTCAGGTATGGCGTGCGGAGCTCACACCTACAATTTGTCGCCCAATGCCCGACCACAGAAATTTTTTAGGCTCTCATCAGATAACAAAAAATTTTACCGTCCGGGGGCGTCCCCTAGGGGTGACTTACAACCTCGATAATAGGGCTCCGTCCCGGCATGCGCTTCACGCGTATTAATCCTTCCCTCTCCAATGCCGTAAGGCCGTTGTAAATAGCACGCCTGTTTATACCAAAACTCTGCGCTGTTTTGTAGCTCAGGGAAAATGCTTGCCCTTTGTGCAGCCCATATAGGTAACGTATCGCCACCGCCAGATGCAGCGCCTTTCCAGGTAAGTTTGCTGCCTTTTGCGTCCACGCCAATGGTGTCGCACAAATAAACGGGCCATCAATGATGTGGGCGGTTTTAATTTTAGTTGCCCTACGCTTCTCCCCCGCATTAGCACTAGCGCTAGGTTTAAGGCGCAGGCTTTCTAAATCCATCATTGTTCACGATCCTAAGATTTACAATACAGATATTGTACGGGTATGCAGCGCCTGCACAGGTAGGTGTGCTGCGCCGTTACACCTTGTTTTCCGGCAGGCCTATTAACTCCATAACGCGATTCCACATAATCATGCCGCGCTCATCGGCATAACGATCCGGGTAGGTATAAATCACCGCATCGGAGCGCAGGCGGAAGCCATTAAGCACATCGGCGCTGGCATCGGACATGGCCTCCCGCATCATGGCCACCGCATCGTCAATTTTTTCCGCCGGGGCTTCGATAAGGAAAGCATCATGTACCGGTGCACATATTTTCACGCCGCACTTAACGCCGTGAATGCACGCCCGCCGCAGCATTTCCGCACCGTTCGCCTGCATTGGAAAGTTGCGCAGCGAGCGTGGATTACTGTTGGTGGTGACATGATGCTCCCAGCCAAAGACGGTGGAGATTTTTCCATGTAGTATGGCGCTATCCACCGCCGCGTCAGACCAAGCCCAAAACTCCGGGTATGTCCGCCGGTGCAGCTCCAGCAAATGCTTCGCCTCATGCTCGCCGCGCCCTATACGCATCGCCAGCGATTTAGCGCCCATACCATACTGCACGCCGAGGATACATTGCTTGCAAAGCTCCCGCTGATTGCGGTGCGTTTGTTTTGTAGCGCCAAACGGCGCTATTCCCGCCTGAATGGCAAAGCGAAGATAAGGATCGCCGGATACATAGGCTTCCTGCATGTTTTCATCACCGGAAAGGGCAGCGGCAATGCCAAACTCTTGCTGGCTCCAGTCAATGTAGGCCACGGTGTAGCCAGGTTTGGGTTTGATGAGCGAGCGCAGCCATACGGAAGGGCCAAATATGAACTTTGTATTGCTTGGCTGGTTACGACCGGTCAGGGAACGGAAGGGGGAAAGCATAGTCCGGTTGCGTCCATCACTACCTACCGCAAGATCATTCAGCTTTAGCGCCGATAAAGAGGAACGTAGTTCCCGCATGGGAGATACTTGGGGATATGCCTTGGCCATCTCCCGAAATGTGTCATCGCTCAAATCCAGCTTGCCGCTGTCCAGTCGGGGCCAAGATATATTATGAGCTGACAGGTATTGCTCCCACCGTTCATATTTAAAAGTCGTTCCTTCATAGACGCGGTAATCTGCATCAATGGCGGCAATGAGCTTACCCTTGATAACATTCCACTGGTGTTGCAATATAGAAAGCGTATCGGTATCTAAAGGTATTCCCTGCCGCTCTATCGAAGCCATAGCCTTCATGTATTCACCACGATGCAGGGCGTGAGGCAGCGAAACAAACGGCAACAAGCGCGGTAATAACTGCTCCAGCGCCAGCACATCCTGTTTACAGTAATCCAATAATGCACGTTTTTCTGCCGCTCTATATTCTCCCCCCCGGAGCGCCAGTAACCGCATACTATCCTTCTCCGCAGCCCCCATACTCGGCAGCCCGTAGTATTGCAGCGCCGCAAGCAAGCCATGCCCTACGCCATGGCCGTTAGTCAGCGAACGATACTCCGTGAACAAATCGAGCACATAGGCAGGAGGCGGCCAGTTTAGTGCTTGGAAGCACCCCATTTCCGCGCTGGCGTAATATGCTATAATAACGGCGGTTTTATCCACAGGGAACGGTGGTGCAGGCATAGCGTCCAGCGCATCAGCCCATAACTCAAGCGTTTCGCCGGTAAAGTAGTTTTTTGCCACCATGCACCGCACTTCCGGCAGTCCGCCGGCAGGTATGCCGAATTCAAAATCTATCAGCCATACGCCGCCGGGAAACTGCCGCCAGTCCAGCTTCACATTTCCCCTCGAAGCCTGCGCAGTACCTCATGGTTATAATCTTCGATGATGCGGTTTTTGAAAGCAACTTTCAGGATGTCCTGAAACGTGTATTCCGGCCATTCCGGCTCACTTAGCGAACTGCCTGCCTCAACCATTTCATAAGCGCCGAGATTCATATTCGCATTTATGCGGATCCAACGAGTTTTTGCCCGTTCCGCCGCTTCCAGTGCCGAGTCGTTCCATTTATTCGATTTCCCTTGAGTATCCGGCAATCGAACTGGCCAAAGGAATAGCGTTCTTTGCCGATTTATAGCCGTAAAAAGGCATGTCGGCGTTATTTCCAACGCTAATTCCGTCATGAGTTGGGGAGAAACAATATACATTTCCCCCTCTTCCTTAAGGTTGATGGTGGCGACTTCCAGCCAGTAATCTGCTTCCTGCCTCACCCGCACAAACCATTGTTTATCGGGCTTCCGCACCGGCACGGTAGTCAGCAGCTTTTTGACGGAAGCCTGTTCGATAAAATCCTGCTTGATGCGCAGATTATTGGGAGAAAAAATATCGTCGGTGGTGGTCATGGCAGCCTCCTACTGATTGATTGCACAGGTTTCGCGGCTCTTCAGCCACTCTTTCAGGGCTTCCACCCTGTAATAGACCTTGCGGCCTACCTTGATGCGCGGTGGCCCGTACCGGCGTACATTCCATACGCGTAGCGTATGCGGACGCACGCCGCAGAACTGCGCCGCCTTGCTTTCATCCCAATATTCATCGCTAAGATGTTCGATACTCGTTTGCATTGAAAAGCCTCCTTGCTGGTGGTTGTTTGCGTTGAGCAAGGGCGAGCAAAACACTTTGAGCAGAAAGCGCATTCGGGGTTTCAGGGTTGACTTCCCCGAATGTCCATACGGAAGAAACAACCTCCGAAGATTCAACTTTTATTTTAATTTTACCGAGAGAGTTAGACGCCCCCGTTGGAGGCGTTTTCGCTTCCCCAGAGAGGTAGAAGCGCAAAAAGGCCAGCTATTCCCTGCAAATAAGATTGCCCTTTAGTCAATGGCGGTATAGAAAATAGCCCCCGGCACGGGAAACCAAGCCCGCGCCATGTATTCTTGGGGGCACATAGCTCAGTTGGTAGAGCAGCTGACTCTCGGTAATTGGGAGCCCTTCCTGGAAACGGGGAGGTGAACAGGCGTCAAAGTCGGGGAACCCCTCCAGGTCGTGCTGAAGGCAATCCCGAGCCAAGCCGGAGGCGGTAGCCTACGGAAGGTGTAGAGACTAGACGGCGCCCGCCTAAACGCCTCGTATGAGGCGTATGGCGATGGGATAGTCCGGGCTACAAACCTGCTGAGGCAGGGCGGCGAAAGCCGTAGTGGTGGAGTAATCAGCGGGTCGTAGGTTCGATTCCTACTGTGCCTACCATTTTCCTATTTTTTATCTCTCGTCTGCTTTTCCGTCCTATAGCGGACATGGGGCGGACACAGGCCATACGATGAGCGATGCGCCTCATGAAATCAGATTGATATTACTTGATAAATAATCATCGCCAATGGCGGATTTACGCTGATTAAGAGTCAGCTGCTCTACCGACTGAGCTATGTGCCCCCTCAACGTGATGATGCGGTATTCGCGTACGTGCAGTGTCTTATAAAGATTTATCCGGCAACCGCAACCGGGAAAGGGTTGATATTCCATTGGACGGGGAATGTAAACAGGTTTGCGGGCAAAGGACGAAAATTATAGCACGGGTTTTACCGTTTCGCCAGAAAATTACTATTAATCGTCAATATAATCAGCATGTTGATGACAGATCGTTAGGGATTTTTTAAACATTGCGCGCTACACTGGAATCATGAGCGATTTTCAGGAAATGCTGGAAAACTACCGTCTGACTACAGCGGAAATACTCTACCACATGCCCGCGCATCCGAGCTTGCTGCAAACCTATGTCTGGCAGAACCTAGACATGGCGCCCGAATTCCCCATCCTGAACAAATTCCTGCATTTCTGGGAGAAGCAGCTCGATGGCCGCCTGCATTCGGTGAAAATCGCCAGCGCCCAGCTCATCACCCCCGCACAGGTGACGTTCTGCAAGGGACAGCTTCGCATCCACTGACCGCTTAAAGTCCCGGCCCCGGCCCGTTGTACTTACGGATCGCCGCCATCACCGCCTCAACCCCGCCTTCATGCAGTATTCCCGCGAACGACCAGCGCTTGCCGATGCTTTCCAGCAGAGCATCATGGCGCTTTCTCAGCGCGGGCGTGTCGGGGCTTATCACGTTTCTTGCCGCCTTCTCCGCCTCGTCGCTGATATCAGCGAAGCGCTCGCAGAAATCCTTTACCGACAAATCGCCGTAGCGCCTCGCATGGCGCATAATGGACAGCCAGCCGCGGCGCGAGGCGACATCGAATGCGACAAGGTTTTCCGGCGTGGGCGCAGCGTCAAGCGCAGCCATGGCGGCTTTCATAACGTTGAGACTTCCGAGGGGGTCGAACAGCATTGAAGCAGGGGGAAACGGGAAGTAAGCGCCGGGTAACTACGCGTCGCTCTCGACTTCTTCTTCCTCGTCGATATCTTCCGCGGACTTACGGCCTTTGCGGTTATCGGGCTTGGATTTGAGCAGCTTGCCGCGCTCTTCATCCCAGCTGTACTGGTACACGACCGTTTTGGTGCCGGTGGTGACGATGTCGCCGTTGGCGAGCTGGAGAACGTCGAAGCCTTTCTGCAACGCTTCCTGAATGAGGGCGGAGGACTGCCTGAGGTAGCGGGGGTCCAGCATCATGTTAGTGATTTCCGGTTCATTTTCCTGGGTATTCTTGGCTGGCGAGGCACTGGAACGCTTGTTGGTCAGGTTGATTTTCTTCATAGACAGCACCTTGTATGTATAAATGAATCTTTACCTTACATCATAGCCTTTGACACAGCGCAACATCAAAATGATTACTACTAAATATGCCGTAGCAATGCCCGTACCACTCACTAAGTGTAGTAGAAAACTTGAGATTCTTTGTCAACCACAAATACGTGAAAAACAATATCAATAAACGAGTTGTTAATAATTATTAATTCGACAAAAAAACTCCCGCCCCTGTCACCAAATCTTCATATTAACGCGCTTGAGCGAACCTCCCGTACGTAGTTAAGGTGATTTTACCAGTATAAAAATCTTATAAAATCGGCCCAATGTTAGACACGCTTCTTCCCCCGCCTCCCGCCGCAGGTTCCGCGCTCCATGAAAAGGCGCTCCCAAAGAAATCCCCGCAGGGTCACGTGCAGTTCGAGCAATGGTCCCCGCCGCATGTCGGCGAAGGGCAATACGTCATATTGCTCGACGACAGCAAGGATGTGCTGACACTGCACGAAATGGTGCTGAGGGCGGCGTTCGCCTGCCACGTCATACCGCACACCGATCCGCTGAAAGCGCTCGCCGACGCGCGCGCCCTGTCGAAATCGCACCCCAGCCATTCGATACTTTTCATCACCGACGATTGCCTCGGCGCGAACGCGTCGATGGAAGGCCGGAAAGTGATCGAGACTATCAGGCACGAACATCTGCCGGTGGAGCCCATCCTGTTCAGCGGCGACGAACCGTTACTCCTCGATATGCTGAAGCAGGGCGTGCGCGGCGCGAAAAAGGGCGCGATGGGCGTCGTCGGGGAGCCTGAAAACGAACACAACCGGCTGAATTTTTTTACCACCGTCTATCACGCCTTCGTCGACCAGCATGCCAAGAAAACGCATACGGCAATACCCAAACGCATCATGGAATCCCAAAAGGCGGAACGCGAACAACTGATTAGCAGCCTGACCGATGAGGAAGCGCTTAAGCAGGAGAGAATCGCTCGCTACAACCGCCAGCCCTGGGGAGAAAACGGTGGACTTGCCGCTTATGAGGCCAATGACGGCGCTTATATGAAACTGCTGCAGGAAAAAGCCACCGAACGCGATGTGATGCACAGCGCTCCAATGACACGCGAACAGGGACAGGCGAGTGTGCGGGCATTGAAACGCGGCGACGTCAATTTACGCGCCGATGCTTCCACGCAGACCGCCTCGCCCGGGGCGGACGCAACCGGCGTCACCGTAAAAGCCGGGGAGAACACAGGCTGGTCCGCCCGCGAAAAACTGCGGGGCTTGACCGACCTCCAGCCTGCCGCCTCCCCTTCCCGCGAATACTGATAAAAAAACCGCCGCACCCTTTCAGATGCGGCGGCGTGCCTCGGAGTTATGGCGTCTCGTATTATTATTGCAGGATGCGGTTCAGCTCCTCAAGCAGGCTGTCAGCCGTCGAAATGATCTTCGTGTTGGCCTGGTAGGCGCGCTGGGCTACGATCATGTCGGTCAACTGGTCGGCAAGCTCGACGTTCGATTGCTCGAGCGAGGCTTGCGCGACTTTACCCACGCCGCTGGTGCCAGCTTCGGTTAAGTTGACTTCGCCCGATTCGCCGGTCTGTGCGAACACGTTGCCGGAGATGGAGCGCAATTGATCGGGGTTGGCGAATTTCGCCAGCGGGATTTTGTAGAGCTTCTGCGTCTGGCCGTTGCTGTAGCTGGCCACGATGAAGCCCACTTCGTCGATGGAGATCCCGGTCAGTTCGCCCACCGGCGCACCGTTCTGGTTGACGAAGTTCACCTTGTAGCCGCTGTCGAACTGGCCCATGCCGTCGGTAAGCCCGACCGTGGACGCGCCCGAGCTGAACGGCTGCCCGGCAGTACCCCAGTCGAAGGTAACCGTGCTGGACTGCGCGCCGTTAGTCCACGCGATGTCGACAGGCTGCGCGAGCAGGTTGCCGATGTTGTTGAGCGAGCCGTCGCCGTTGAAGCGCAGCGTGCCGTATGTAAGCAGCCCATCCACCGCGTTCACGTCGGCGGCGGGGATGGCATAAACTTCCACGGCCCAGGTATTGGTGCCGATTTTCAGGAAGCTGATATTGACATCGTGGCCGCTACCCAGCGAGTCGAACACGCGAACCGGGCGGGTAAAGTGCGGCGCGAGCGCGCCGGACGCCATGTTCTTGGTGCTGTCCACCGGATCGTAGGACGGACCGAACGGACCTTCGGTAACCGGCGCGAACGCCGCGCCGGAAAGCGAAGGATGGTCGTTCAGCGCGAACGCGGCGAGGATGCTGCCCGTATTGGTCGCTTCATCGGCGAAGGTAATGGTGTCGAGCGGATTATCGACGTTGATCGCCAGCTCGGCATCGGCAAGCGGGCTGTTAATGGTAGCAGAAAGCCCGGTAGTGCCGTTGACGAGGTCGGCCAGTCCCTGCATCGTGGAGAAGCGGTTGTCGAGCGCTGTAACGTTTGCAATACCAAGTTCGCCGACCCAGTCGATGCCCTGCTGCACGGGCGGCCCCGCCACCGCGGCGGTCGAACCGTTGGCGAAGGTGATCGCGTCTTCACCGTTGACCGCGGCGACGTAAAGCTGGTTGTCGACGATACGCGCCGTCAGCCCGTTGACTTCGTTGATGGCACTGACGAGGTTGGTCAGCGTGTTGAACTGCCCGTCCTGCGCACTGGGCGAACTCGGCACATAGGTGAAGGTCGAAGTGCCCGTAGTCGCGGTGAAGATGGTGAAGGTAAGCGCCGCCGCCGTGAAGTTGGATGCGCCGGTGGTGCCGAGGAAGGTCTGGTTGACCGTCGAGGCGTCGAGGATCTGCCCGGCGAAGGGACGGATATCTTCAACCACCGCCGCACCGCCGCCTGCCGCCACCGTGCTGGTCGCCGCCGTGGTGACGGTGATGTCGTAGGTGTTGGCCGTAACGTTGGAGATGACGTGGGCGCCGTTCAGTTCCAGCGCCGGGATACCACCGATGGCGCCACCGATGCCCGAGAGCGTCACGACATCGCCGTTGGACAGGCCGTGGCCGGCGTTGGTAATCGTTACCGTCGTGCTGGTGTTGAGGGTAGCGATAGGATCGTTGGCAAGCGTCGTGGTGCCCGCGCCGTTGGCGGCGCTGAGGTCGGACGCGCCCGAGCCGTCGGTGATGTCGCGGGCGTAGGTAATGCCGCCATAGGTGTAGGTGATGGAAAGACCTTCGGCGGTGGTGATGGTCATCTCGTCGCCTTGCGTCAGGCTATCGAGATTACCTGCGCCCTGCGGGATAATGATGGTTTCGGCACCGTTATCGGCGTTGTTGGTGTCGAGGATGTCCATGTTGGAAAACGCCGCAGAACCGGGGAATACCAGCTCGCCCGCTTTCAGGTTTGCGCCGAGCGAGATCGTGCTGGTCGCCGCCGCAGTGCCGGTTAAGCTCTGCACGTTCACCGTCTGCAAGCTGCTTAAGCTTGCGCTCGATGTGGTGTTTAAGTTTCCGATCTGGCCGGGCAGCCTGCCTTCGCGATCGATCGGCCATGCCTGCAGGAAGAAGCCGCCGGAGTTGCGGAAGTTACCGGTGGAGTCGGCGCGGAAAGCGCCCGCGCGGGTGTAAAGCACCGCGCCCGTCTGGTCGGCCGTCTGGTTGACGACGAAGAACCCGTCGCCGGAGATGGCGACGTCGGTGGGGGTGTCGGTGGATTGCAGCAGGCCCTGCTTGCTCACGAGCTGGCGGTTGCCGCCGAGCACGCCGCCCGGTGAATACGCGGTTGCGCCAGAAGCCGAAGTGACCAGCGTCTGGAACTGCCCCTGCCCGCCTTTATAGCCGACCGTGTTGACGTTCGAGATATTGTCGGAAATGACCGCGATCTTGCTGCTCTGCGCTTTCAGACCGGACACGCCCGAGAATAATGCTCCATAAAGACTCATAACATTTCTCCGTTGGTTATTTCGTTGGTTTGTTCAAAAATCATGCTTCTGGTTGCGTCGCCGCCTGCCTCACCGAGATGACCTGCTCGAGCGGCACGGAAATATCGCCGAACGACAGGTACACCCCGCCGTTTAAGCTATCGACCGAATCGACGATGCCGGTGATGTAGGTTTTGGATTTCACTTCCTCGCCGCCGCTGTCCAGCGCCTTGACGGCAATATTATAAGTGCCGGCGGGCATGGCCTGCCCCTGCTTGTTCTTACCGTCCCAGAGGAATTCGTTGCGGCCCGCGGCTTTGTCGCCGATGCCTTCGTAGACCACCGAACCAGCTTTGTCCTTGATGGTGATCCTGACGTCGTCGGCCTCACCGCCGAGATAGTAAGCGAAACGGGCCTGCCCGTCTTTGAGCGCACCGGCGTTGCCTTCGGCTTCCACCTGCTTGCCGATATACCCCACGACGCTGTTATACTGCGTCGAGTTGAACAGGGTGATGAGCTTTTCAAGATTGTTGTTGGTGTTCATCTGCTGCTCGACCTGCGACAGCGTGGCGATCTGCTGCGTAAGCTGGTTGGTGTCGGTCGGCTCGGTCGGGTCCTGGTTTTGCAGCTGCGTGGTGAGCAGCTTCAGGAAATCCTCGTAATTGCGGTCGATCTTGCGGCCCGCCGAAGCGCCGACGGTGCTGACGTTGTTGATGTTATCGACGTTGTTTACCATAACTTCTCCTTAAATCCTGATGTCCAGGCCGTCCGCGAGTTCGACGGCATAGCTGCGCGAAAGCACGGCTTCCGGCGGCAATTCGTCCTCGGGGCCGATTTTCTGGTAGCTGTTCTGCGTGGCATAGGCGTTCTGCGGGTTCTGTTCCTGCTGCCCGCCGCGCAGGTTAAAACTCAAAGATCCCGCGTCGGTTTTAAGCCCGGCATCTGCAAGCGCACGCTCTAATCCGCGCGCGTCGCGCTGGAGCATGTCGAGCGTCTGCTTGTTGTCGGCGGTCACCACCGCGGTGGTCTTCCCGCTGGCGTCGACATCGAGCTTGATTTCGAGCTTGCCGAGCGATTCCGGGTCAAGCTGGATGCTGATCTTGCTGTTGCCGGTACTCACGGCGGTTTTAACATGGAACACCACCTGCTCGGCCACCGGCGTACTGGCGGTGCGCTGCAGGACGCGCGCAAACGTCGAGCTGCCCACTTCGCTGGCGGCGTTTGCCGTACTGGCGGCGCGCAGACCCGCGATCGCCTGCGGCTGTTGCTGCGACGGCTGGTCGCCGGGCTTATCGTTCGCGCCGCTATCGGCACCGTTGCCCGTACCCGCCGTCTGCACGGCGGCGGCGGCGATCTGGGTGTTGGTCTGGGTTACGTTCGGTGCGGCCACGGCCGTATCGGCCTGCACGACGGGCGCGCCCTGCGGCGGCAGTATCACCGTGCCGGTATCCGGCATGGTCACCACCGGCTTAACGCTGGCGGTAAGCGTAGTATCGTTAGACTGCACGGGTGCGGCGAATTCACGCGCCTTGAATTTCGGCAACAGCGTCTTGATGACGTCCACCTGGTCGGCAAGGCGCGTTTCAAGCACATCCGCCTGCGTAACCGTAAGCGACGCCCCCGCGCCCGGTTTACCGCCCGTGGCGGCTTTGAGGAACGAAAGCAGGCTGGAGACGTTTTCTTCCAGCGTGGCGAACTGGGCTTCGGTTTCGGGCGTAAGCTGCCCGGTTTCGCCCTGCGAGCGCAGCGCCGCGAGCAACGCCTGCAGGCGTTTCACTAAACCTTCCGGCACCGTGACCTGCGACAGGGGGTCGGCAGCAATTGGCGCATCGCCTGCGTTCACCGCCTGCAATGCGGTAAGCGAGCTTGAGGAAAACGCCACGGCGGTAATGCTGGTAGTCTGCACGACGGTCGTCGTCTGTAGTATCACCACCGCCCCTGCCTGCTGGAACGCGGCAAGCATCTGCATCACAGAGTGCAGGATGTCCGCAAGACGGCGAATCTCCTGCTTCAGCGCATCCTGAAGTGCATTATCGTTTTCGGCGGGCGCGGTTTCCTGCACGGTTTTTTCGGTTGTCGTTTTAGCTTCCGTCACAGGCGTTTCTTTTCTTTCTTCCGGCGTATCGGCTTTTTTCGTTTCCCGCTTCGGCGCAGGTTTTTCAGGTAGCGCTTCCCGCTTCACGCTCGCGGGCGCTTCGGGCGCATCCTCACGGGGTTTAGCTTCGCCTTTATAACGGGTAAAAATCTCGGTCGGCACGTCGACGCCGGACGCCACCGGTTCCTGCGTATCGTCGCCGCGGCGCGTATCGGCAAGCGCCCCCTGCTCCGGCGCGTCATCATCCACTGCACCGCCCGCGATATCGAGCAACGACTGGAAGCCGCCCTTGCCTTCTTTCGAGGGCGCGTTGCTGTCCTGCCCGGGAACGGGGTTGAGCAGACTTAAGATAGAAACCGGTAGAGCGGTCATAGCGTCCTCATATGTTTTCTCTCAAGGACACTTGCAAGGGATATGCCAAACCCAGGGCACTATTCAGGTAATTGATTTACATGGATTTTACAAAATCCTCGCCTCCATACCCGTAATCTGGCGGGAAAAAACTACCTCCCTGCTTTCGCCGGGATGGCCATAGGGGAAAAATCGGCTAAACTGAAACGGTGGTCACGCCCGGATCGTTGGGAGCGGGAGCGGTGGGCGCAGGCGGCGCAGCGCGCTCGGGGGATTTAACGCCGTTATCCGTGGTGCTGTCGATTTCCTGCCACACGTCGCGCATCTGTTTCAGGTCCTCGATAATTTCGTTGCAGGTATCGATGCTGTTAGTGCGGTGGATGGAGAAAATGCGGGCATCGAGCGACGAATAGAACTGGTAAAGCACGCGCGCGACCGTGCCGCCGCTTTCGAAATCGAGACAGCCCTGCAACCCCCCGATGACATCCGATGCCTTGATCAGCAGGTTGTAGCGATCCTCGATACGGCGCTGTTCGATGGCTTCCTTCGCCTGCTGCACGAAACGGATGGCGCCATCGTAAAGCAGCACTATCTGGCGGGTTTTTGCCACCGTCTGCGTCGCCTGTGCGTATGCCTGGTATTTCTGTTTCATGGCGGTACTAGCTGGCGGACCGGCGCGCCTGATCCTGGGCGTCGAGGCTCTGGAGCAGGTTGTTGATACGGGCCAGCGCCTGTTCGAGCGCGGCGAATTTATCCAGCAATTGCTGGCGGTAGGTTTCCACGCGCTCGTTGATGCGGGCGATTTCCTCCTCCAGCCTCGTATCGCTGGTTTTGAGCGATTCGAGCTCCACGGCCATCGAGCCGGTGCGCGCCC
>CAZBUX010000017.1:0-13015 GCA_964495185.1 uncultured Rickettsiales bacterium
TTCGCCGCGCGCGCCGTCGGTGATGAGGATGCCCGTGCCGTAAAGCCCGGTGGGGTGGAACTGGATGAACTCCATGTCCTGCAGCGGCAGGCCCGCGCGCAGCGCCATCGCGCCGCCGTCGCCGGTGCAGATGGTCGAGGAGGTGGTGGACGCATACGCCTGCCCGAAACCGCCGGTGGCGATAATGGTGGTGTGCGCATGGAACAAATGTATCTCGCCGGTTTCGAGATGCCATGCCAGCACGCCGCGGCAGGTTTGCTCGTCGTCCATGACAAGGTCGAGCGCCATATACTCGGTGAAGAACTCGACGCGGTGGCGTGTCGCTTCCGCGTAGAGCGTATGCAGGAGCGAATGGCCGGTGCGGTCGGCCACGGCACAGGCACGGTAGGCCGGGCCGCCCTTGCCGTAATCGGTGGACTGGCCGCCATAGGCGCGCTGGTAGATATGCCCGCGCTCGTCGCGCGTGAACGGCATGCCCAGCCGCTCCAGCTCGATGATCGCCTCGGGCGCGCGTTCGCACATGAAGGCGATGGCGTCCTGGTCGCCCAGCCAGTCGGAGCCGCGGATGGTGTCGTACATGTGCCATTGCCAGTCGTCGGCCATACGGTTGCCAAGCGCAGCGTTGATGCCGCCCTGCGCCGCCACCGTATGGCTGCGGGTAGGGGGGACTTTCGTGAGGCAGGCGACTTTCAGGCCCCGCTCGCTGGCCGCGATCGCCGCCCGAAGCCCGGCCCCGCCCGCGCCGATGATGAGCAGGTCGTGGTTATGGTGTATATGGGCAAAGCGGGCGGTCATGGCCATTAGTCACTAGTCATTGGTCAGGAGGTGGTTATACTATCAATTAGCAAAAGACCAACGACTAATGACCCATGAGCATTGACGCCGAACTTGAATCCATCGTTGCCGCCGCCCTGAAAGAAGACGTCGGGCAGGGCGATATCACCTCCCGCCTCACGATCCCTAAGCAGGCGCAGGGAACGCTCGCTTTCGTCGCCCGCCAAAGGCTGGTCGCCTGCGGGACAGCCGTACCTCATGCCGTCTATGCCGCCCTTGGCGGCAGCGTCCGGGTAACGGTGCGGATTGAGGAGGGGGCGTATGCCGATAACGGTATGGCGCTTGCCGTAGCCGAGGGCGATGCCTGCGTCCTTCTTACCGGCGAACGCGTGGCGCTTAACCTGATGCAGCGCATGAGCGGCGTGGCGACCCTGACACGCCAGTACGTCGAAGCGGTGAAGGGCACGAAAGCCGTGATCCTTGATACGCGTAAAACCATGCCCGGCCTCCGTGCGCTGGACAAATACGCCGTGCGTACCGGCGGCGGGCAGAATCACCGCATGCGGCTGGACGACATGGTGCTGATCAAGGACAACCATATCGCACTGTGCGGCGGTGTCGTCGGCGCGATACGCAAGGCAAGGGCAGGGACGACGTTACCGGTAGTGGTTGAATGCGATATGCTGGCGCAGGTGCGGGAAGCGCTGGCTGAAAATCCCGACCGCATATTGCTCGATAACATGCCGCCCGACGTATTGCGGCAGGCAGTGGCGCTTTCGGCAGGGCGCATCAGGCTGGAAGCCTCGGGCGGGGTTACGCTCGCCAGCGTGCGCGCTATCGCAGAAACCGGGGTGGATTATATTTCGGTGGGCGGCATCACCCATTCGGCGCCCGCCGTCGATATCGGCGGCGATATTAAAATCCGGTGATAAAAAACAGCGAACAGGCCTGACCTTTGTTTTTATACCGGTACTGTTCTGTGGCGGCGGTTAAGCTGCCGGTGGGAATCTGGATGGTGCAATCTGTATTGCCGGTCAGTGCGCTGCGCCATGCACGCACCTTACCCAGCCCGGGCAGGCCGTCGTCAATTTTCAGGTCGATCTCATAAGCCTGGCTGTTCGTGAGTATAGGCCCTGCGGGAATCGTATCGTTAAGCGCAGAGCCTATCGACATGATGTGGCCGTAACGGTCGGGCCATACATAGTTGGAAGTACCCGCGACATCCTGAAAATAGGTGATCGACCAGCCTGCCGATTTTATTTCGGAAGCAGGGACGTTAATGCCGGGGACGCTATTGCCAAACGGCTGCCCTTCATCGGCAAGCTCTGCGTAACGCCCGGTGAACCTGCCGTCGATAAGACCGGCATTGCTCAGGTGCTGCCAAACCAGCCATGTTTCATAGTAACGTGAAAAGGCCGATCCGGGGGGGAATGCAAAAATATTGCCGCTGTCATTTGAAAAACCGATCCTGCCGTCGCCGTTGCCGTCGCAGGTGGCGGTACCTGTCGGCAGCGTCGTGGTCCACGTCACGAAGTCAGGGCATCCGCCCGCCGCCATATCGCCCCAGAAGGAGATCGCGTTATTCATGTCGCCGGGAAGCATGTTGTATTTTTCCTCGAACTCCTTGATCGCTTTCAGGTGACGGTCGTACTCGCTGATCACCGCGCGCGACTGGGTGCGGGTGAACATCGACTTAACCGCAACGACGCTGCCGGTGATCAGCGCGATGACCAGCAGCACGATGGACATTTCCAGCAGCGTGAAACCCTGTCGTGAACCGGAATGTTTGAGTGGCATCATCTAAAACCCCGTTTTGAATACCAGCGCGCAGCGTGGGTTGCTGGTGGTGAGGTTGTAGGCGCTGATGCTGGAATGGCAATCCGTCGCAGCGTTCACGCCTGCTACGGTGGGCGTATTGTCTTGTGCCATCACCTTGCCCATGCCGGGCATGCCGTCGTCGAGTTTGCTGTCGATGGTGTAGGCTTCGTTCGCCGTCAGCACGACGCCTTGCATATTATTAGTGGTAGCGGCGGCAGGTGCGGTGGAAGTACCTCCGAACCAGAGTACGTGATTGGGGGGCGTTTCACTGGTATTGTATAATAGCTGGTTAAAAACATTGTTGCCGTCGCCTAAAACGACGCTGACCAGCGCCCAGCCCGCGGGCTGCAATTGCGACGCCGGAATGTTCGTGCCGGGGATACGGTGCTGGCCGCCGAGCGCTCCCCTGATGCCGGTATAATTGCCGTCGATCATGCCGGCGTTGCGCAAATGCGACCACGCACAATATTGCTCGGGATAGGTGGCTGCCGTGCCTTGCGTGATAATGCGTCCGTTGCCGTCTCCATTGCCGGTATCTGCGACGGTGATGGCACCGTCGTTATTGCTGTCGCAGTTTCCCGCCCAGATGTTGGATGCCCCGGCGAAATCGCCGGGAAGGGCGTCGTACTTGCTCTGGAAGTTACGTATCGACTGCATGAGGTTTTGCGCCTCGCTGATAACGGCGCGCACCTGCGAGCTGCGCAGCATATCCCTACCTACCAGTATGCCGCCTATCAGCAGCGCGATGATAGTGATCACGATGGAGATTTCCAATAAGGTGAAACCGTCGCGTCTATGCTGCATGGACTACCATCCCGTGATGAATATCAGGCGACATGAGAACGCATTGATGTTGGCTGCCGCATTGTATTGCTGAGCCGCAAGGCACTGGGGCAGCGAAGCGTCGCCGGCTTTATAGGAAAGCACTTTGCCTGACGCCGCGTTGCCATCATCGGCTTTGCGGTCGATACTCAGCGCTTCGGCAGGGGTGAGGGCGTAGGCGACCGGATCAGCTGCGCTGGCGCGGTAAAATTTATCATAGACGATCACATGGCCGTATTCAGCGGCGAAGGTGTTGGCGCTGCTGCCGTCGTCGGGACCCATATAGTTGATGCGGTAGCCGTTCATGCCGTTTCTGAGTTTGCTGCTGGGGACGTTCCATCCTGCCTGGTAAAACCCGCCCGCGGCATTTGCCTGCGTGGTGACGGTACCGACATATATCTGGTCGATAAGCCCGGCGTTGGAAAGCTGCTGCCATGCTCGCAGCATTTCCCATGAGTCCTGCCCCGCCGCGAAAGTGGTGAGATAGCCGATATTGCCATCACCGTTGCCGTTGCAGGTCGCGGTTTTGCGTACGGCGTTGGCGGGTGTTCCTGCCGCCGGGCAGCCGCCCGGATCGGTTCCCCAGACACTGGTGGCGCGGCTGAAATCGCCGGGGAGTTCACTATATTTATCGCGAAACAGCGTCACCGCTTTTTTAAAGCGATCGGTATCGGCGATCACCGACTGCAATTCGCCGGACCGTATCATGTCGCTGCCGATGACGATGCTGCCGACGATCAGTCCTATAATGGCCAGAACGATGGCCATTTCGAGTAGGGCGAATCCCATTTGCCGGGATTTAACAATAGGTTCTCGGACAAAATACTCCATTATCGCATTCTAGCAGAGAGGTGTTAAGAAATGGTTGTTCTGCGGGACCGCGCCTGCTGCTTGCCTTCGTGCCATTTCTGTGTAGGTTGATGTGATATAAAAAATACTCTAGGGAGCAGCGGCGTGCCGGGAAACTTATCCAGGATTGAAATACGATGTGCCGAGAAAGGGCTGAAGATGACAGGCCAGCGCCGCGTTATCGCCAAGGTGCTTTCCGATTCGCACGATCATCCCGACGTTGAAATGCTTTACCACCGGGCGGTGGCTATCGACTCGCATATCAGTATCGCTACGGTCTACCGTACGGTTAAGCTGTTCGAAGAAGCGGGCATCACGCAGCGGCACGATTTCGGCGATGGGCGCGCCCGCTACGAGGAAGCTTCCGACGAACATCACGACCACCTGATCGACCTCAAATCGGGCAGGGTCATCGAGTTCAGTAATGAGGAAATCGAACGCCTGCAAAAAGATATCGCCAAAAAGCTCGGATACAAGCTGGTAGACCACCGGCTGGAATTGTTCGCGGTACCCCTGCAGGACGCCAAGCCAGCCAAAAACTAATCCCTTATGTTTGTGAGCCAAGTGAAGGATGCCGGTTTCAATATGCCACGCTTGAACTCTCTCTACGATCTGGGCGAGCTTAGGGCTGGGACGCTGGAAGTGCTGATCGCAGAGCGCGCGGAAGATATCACTGCTTCGCAGGAGCTGCGTTACCGGGTCTTTTTCGAGGAAATGCACGCGTTGCCGACACCGCAGATTTTGGCTTCCAAACGCGATCAGGACGCTTTCGACGACGTGTGCGACCATTTGCTTGTGGTCGATCATGAGCCCGGAGGCGGATATCGTATCGTCGGTACGTACCGGCTGTTGCGCCGGGCTGCGATGAAAACCATCGGGCGGTTTTACACCGAGGGCGAATTCGACATCTCGGCCATACGCGGCTATCCCGGCGAAATCCTGGAAGTGGGGCGCTCCTGCGTCGATCCCGACTATCGCAACCGTGCCGTGATGCAGCTGCTGTGGCGCGGCATCGGTGCGTATGTCGCTAAATTTGAAGTGGCCCTGATGTTCGGCTGCGCCAGTTTCCACGGCACCGATCCGAAAGAGCATGCCATGGCGCTTTCCTACCTCCATCATTATCATCTTGCTCCTGCAGAGCTGTGTCCGGTGGCGCTGCCGGAGCGGTATGTGGAGATGAACCTGCTGGCCAAGGAACAGGTCAACGTCAAAAGGGCGTTCTCGGCGCTGCCCGCGCTTATCAAGGGATATTTGCGGCTGAACGGATATATCGGTTCGGGCGCGGTGATCGATCCTGAATACAATACGACCGATGTCAGCATCG
This sequence comes from uncultured Rickettsiales bacterium, assembly GCA_964495185.1. Lineage (GTDB taxonomy): Bacteria > Pseudomonadota > Alphaproteobacteria > Rickettsiales > SXRF01 > CAZBUX01. Next base: position 5,588 of record CAZBUX010000017.1, read on the forward strand.
TGGTCAAAACCGACCGCGTGACGGATAAATACGTAAAGCGGTATGGCTGCTGATACCGACCGATGCCGATGACGCGCATACTCAAGCTGATATTGCTGTGCCTGTGGATTTTCCTGTGCTTCTGCCCGGGATGGGTGGCAGGGCGTTTCGGTAAAACGGCGCTGCGCGACAGGCTTGCGCGCCTGTGCTATGCGGGCATACTGAAGATTATCGGCGTGCATGTGTCAGTGCGCGGCCAGGTATCGCCTGCAAGGCCGCTGCTTCTGGTCGCCAATCATATTTCCTACCTTGATATATTTGTGCTGGGTAGCGCGTTTCCGTTCCGCTTTACGCCTAAATCGGAAGTGGCGGCATGGCCGGGCATCGGCGCGCTGAGCAGGGCTACCGGCGCTGTTTTTGTCGATCGCCGGCCGGAAAAGATGAAGCAATCGGTGAATGATATTCGCGCTACGCTGGCTTCGGGCGATGTCGTCTGCCTGTTTCCCGAAGCGACGACGAGTAACGGCGTGACGCTCAAGCCTTTTAAATCCGGGATGTTCCAGCTTGCGGCGGATGAAGGGCAGGCGACGATGATCCAGCCGGCGGCCATCGTATACACGCGCCTGCGGAGGCTTCCGATCGATCATGGGCAGTGGCCGCTTATCGCGTGGTACGGCGATATGGATCTAGCGCCGCACTTATGGGAATTGCTTGGGCTGGGACGTATCGACGTCGAACTCATATTCCTGCCTGTCGTATCGACGCAGGAGCATCCCGACCGCAAAGCGATTGCCGCGCGTTGCCAGAAGGATATATGGGATGCGGTGGAATCGGTGCGTAGCGAGGTGAAGGGGCGACCCAATCAGGCGCGCAGGTCTTTTTTCGCTTCGTTGAGATCAAAGTCGTAACGCGCTTTCAGGATGTCCCTCAGCATGTCGTCCGGCTCGTTGCCGCGACTCTGGTAGAGAATGCGCCCGAAATCGGCCGGGTCGGTAAATCCCTTGCGGCTCTTGCGGATGATCTGCCGCAGGCTTTTAAAATTGCACAGCATGACGCTATGGCCAAAACGCCCGCGCCGGTTATGGTAAAATACCAGAAACACCGGCAAGGCGCCCACCCGCGTATAATGCGTCAGATAAAAAAGGTTTTTCTTCATAAAAGCCGCAGATTCAATAGTATCCTATATAATATTAATATTTAATTAATATATAGTTGATAAATTAACCAAACAGGGGAAATCACGGTCTGCAAATAGGAGATGTCCTATGGTATCGACTATGAATGTCGCGCTTTCGGGGCTTGGTGCTGCAAGTAAGCGCATCGGTGTCAGCGCCAATAATATCGCTAACCAGCTCAGCACCTCGACCGTTATCGACGGGCAGGTGGTAAAGCAGGCTTATGTGCCCAAACAGGTGCAACAGGTTTCATTGCAAACGGGCGGCGTCAAGGCGCTTATCGGTGACGTAAACCCGCCGACCATCAGTGTCTACGCGCCGGAAAGCGTGGATGCGGGGGCGGATGGCAGTCTTAAGCTGCCCAATGTCAATCTTGAGACAGAGATGGTGAATCAGGCCATTGCCGGATATGACTTCCGTGCGAACCTGACGGTCATCAAAGCTCAGGATAAACTCGAAAAGAACTTACTGGATATAATGAGCTAGTTAGCTAGCTCAGCTGAGGCGCATTGCCTTTGAGGTGATGTGGTAAACCGTGATTGGCAGCCGCAGGCTCGTCAATCTCAGCCAGCGACCGGAACGAGGGTTTCAGGTTCTCCTGGCGGACGAGATTGATCAGGTCGCGCAGCTGCAGGTCTTTAGTACTGGGGAGAACATCGGACGATGCAGCCACTTTGCTGCGAATATTGTCGCTACGAACCGCCGCCCGCTCGCGCTTATCCGCGAGCGATGAGCGGAGCCTCGCAACACGATCTTCTATGGAGTGATCCGCTGTCATTCACTACGCCGCACAAACACACTATTTCCAGTCCCCTTATAGCACAAATGCGACCGCGCAGCAAAGCAAATATGGCGCGGTTTTCCTCTGTCTCCGGGCGGGAACCGGCTTTCAGGGCAGGGTTCTGCCATGTATAATTTCAGGCACTTGCAAACGCGACAGGTAACCATGAACCGACAGTTGCATCACCGCTACCATGAGTTGTTGCTCAGTTACTGGAACCGCCTGCGGGGTGACCGCGATTTCCCACGGGAAAACGAAATCGACCCGGAAACCATCGCCGATATCTGGACGTCGTGCTTCCTGATCAGTATCGACGAGGTGGGGTCGCGGCTGGGGTACCGCTATAGCTATCTGGGGCAGGATCTGGTCGCGGCGTATGGCGACGAGGTCAACTTTCCGGACATTACGTCGAAACTGCTGGTGTCCACTGGCCATTCGATGACGCAAAAACTGAACGAAGTTTTACAACGCAAGCAACCGGTGGTGGATGAATCGGAATTCACCAACCAGAAAAACGTCGTGGTCAAATACCGCAGCTGCATGTTGCCGCTGGGTGATGATGACCGCGTGACGCACGTTCTCGGTTGCATGCGATGGAAAATGCACTAAGTATCGAAAAAGCAGACAGGACAGGTAGTATATGTCGACGCAAACAAGAGAGCCCTTTGAAGCACTGCCCCTGCCGCGCAAGGAAATGGCTGTGGCGACCATGGCGCGTTACCGCGTCTACGATAATGTTGATCATTACACGATGATAAGTGCCGGCACCGCGCTGGAAGCACTGCAGAACAGCGGCCTGAAAGAGATTTACAAAATCCAGCGCGATCGTCTTGACGACAGCAACGTGCTCGATATGGGATTCTGGGCAGAAAACGCCGCGCTGGAACAGAAGGAAAGGGAAGCGGCTGAAGCCGCAGCTGCCGCTGTCGAAGCCGCCGCCATGGCTGCAAAGGCAGCAGCCAGCGAAGCCGCAACGGCTGCCGCTACGCCTGCTACAGGTGATACTGTTGCGCCTGCCGCCGAAACGACAAGTGCCGATCCTAGCGCTCCGGCTTCTTAAACGGCCAGGCCATCTGGCCAATAAAATCACTTGGGATATTGCTGCCGGGGACGCCGTAATGTTCGGGTACCCTGCCTTCCGGCATATAGAATGTGCCGAAAACGACGTCGATCAGCGGGATGGTAGGCGCAAAATTCTTGTCCATGCCTTCAGCCTGCGCCGTGTGATGCCAGCGGTGGAAAACCGGGCTGGCGAACAGGTATTTGAAGGGGCCGAACGTCCAGTTGAGATTGGCGTGCACCATGGGCGAGTAGAGCATATTGAACACTGACAGCGATGCGACCGCTGCCGGGGAGAATCCCACCAGCATCATCAGCGAATCGACGAGCGTGAACGCGAGCCATGTGTTCACGGGGTGGAAGCGATAGGTTGAAAGCCAGTCCACCACAGGCGAGGAATGATGTATGGCGTGGAATTTCCACATGCGCTTGCCATGAAACCAGCGGTGGATCCAGTACAGCAGTATATCCGAAATGATGAACGACATGGCGGCCTGCGCCCAGACGGGCATTTCCGCAAGCGGGCCGTAGCCGTATTGAAGGTATCTGGCGACGTTCTCCCGCGATTCATTGTGAAAGATGATCGCCACTCCGACGCCGATAAACAGAAAGCGCACGAACAGACCAAGCACGGGGAGGATGAAGGCGTATAATACGTCGGTTACGGCGTCGCGGCGCCAGAGGGGTTGTTTCGGGTTGCAGGGCATCCACCGCGAAAGCAGGCTGAACCCGATGGCAAAAGCGATCAGGTACAACGCTAAATCGCCCCAGTCGCTCAGGATCCTGTTAAGCAACGCTTGCATTTGCATGATTCAGCGATGATAACAGTCGAGAAGTTGAGAAAAGGTAAAGGAGCCGGTCATGATATTGCGCAGTTTCCTCGGTGTTACATGTGTCATGATGTTTACGGTAGGTCCCGCCGCCGCCCGCGACCAGGTCCGTGTAGTGGGGTCGTCCACGGTTTATCCGTTCGTCGCTGCCGCTGCCGAGCAATTCGGGCAGGAAGGCGTATTTAAAACCCCTATCGTTGAATCTACAGGTACCGGCGGGGGGTTCAAGCTGTTCTGTGAAGGGCTCGGCGAACGTGTGCCGGACATCAGTAACGCTTCCCGAGAAATCACCGATTCGGAACGCGAGCTTTGCAGCAAAAACGGCGTCAGCGACATTATTGAAATTCCTATAGGCTATGACGGCATCGTGCTGGCGGCTAAAAAAGGCGGAAAGCTGCTGAATATTACCAAGCGCCAGCTTTTCCTGGCGCTGGCGCGTGAACTGGCGGACGGCCAGAGCGACAAGCTGCGCAAAAACCCTTACCAGACGTGGAAGCAAATCGATCCGGCGCTGCCCGACTGGCCAATCGCGGTGTACGGTCCGCCGCCGACTTCAGGGACGCGTGACGCGTTTGTCGAGCTGGTAATGGAAAAAGGCTGCGGCAATGAGTTGCTGAAAGCGATTCCCGATGAGAAAAAACGTAAGAAAGCCTGCCACCTGATCCGTGAGGACGGGCGGTATATTGAGTCGGGCGAGGACGATAACATCATCGTGCAGAAGCTGGTGTCTAACGATCAGGCCTTCGGTATTCTCGGCTATAGCTTCTACGAGGAAAACAGCGACAGGATACAGGCCAATCAGGTCGAGGGCGTGCTGCCGGCGTATGAAACGATCGAATCCGGCGCATATGGCGTATCGCGCAGCTTGTTTGTGTATGTAAAGCCGCAGCAGGTCGGCACGGTGCCTGGGCTGGTTGAGTTTATCCGTGAGCTGACCAGCGAAGGCGCTGTCGGTGAGGACGGCTACGTTACCGCCAAGGGATTGCTGCCGCTGAACGCAAGTGAGCGGCAGGTGATGCGCGGCGCGGTGAAACAACTGGCCGATAGCAAAAAATAATCAGCTTTTTTTCTTGCTGCGGCGACGCCGGTTCGGCGATAGGTAATTGTCGAGGATGTAACGCTTCAGGCGGCGCAGCGCGTCTTCGGGGACGCTGAAAGTGAAGTAGCGCAGGAGTATATAGCGCTCGGCGTCAACTACTTCCTGAAAAAACAGGCGTTCGCGCCGAGAACGCAGCAATATGCCGGTCTCGGCGTTTTCAACGCGCATGGATTGTTTGATTTCCTGGATGACCGAAAGCTCAAATGCGGGGAAGGGGAGCGAAAGCAGGTCTTCGTTATCGTTCGAAGCAACCGGGAGGAAAGTAAAATCGTGATACCAACCTATATGTTGCATAAATGCATGGTAACCGAAACCACATATAGGGTCAATCAACTATTTTCTGGTGTGAGACCGGCGAAGGCAAAAAAATAAACCCGCCCTTTTCTAAGGGCGGGTTTATTTGCACTCCGTAAATTTCGAAATCGCTTACTAGCGCAGCGAGGTCGAAACGTTCGAGAACAGGTTGTTCAAGCTGCCGCCCAGTGCTTGCATGGCGACGATAGCTGCAACCGAAATCAAGGCGGCGATAAGACCATATTCAATGGCGGTCGCACCTTCTTCTCCCTTAAAGAGACGAATCATAGTTTTCATAAAATAAACTCCTAAAACACGTTTCACATCCGCTGATACAAATCAGCTACCGATCAGTTTAACAAAAGCGCTATTCTATAGCAAGTAAAAAGCAGAATATTTATTTATAAAAATCAACAGGTTTTGCATTAAATAACGCTAAAAATCCGGTCAAATTTCCATAAAATGCGAGTCAATCTAAACTGGGAGATTCGGATTGTCATTTATAAGCACTAAATTTGCAGGAGAGTGATCAAAGAAAATGCATGGTGTGGTTTTTTGATCACTCTCTCTGTCAGTGGCAGTTATCGGGTGAATCCTGCCTGAGCATTGTAGAGGAAGGAGGTGACGGAGCTTCCCATCGCGATCATGCTGCCAATCGCAACAATCGAAACAATGCTTGCGATCAGGGCGTATTCGATCGCAACGGTACCAGTCTCATCACATAAAAGACGATTCAAACATTTAATCATCAGGACTCCCTAGAGTGCACCTACAACTGTATCACAATAGTAAAAAGCTGGCACGAAGAAATTAATATTTATTTAATAATTTGATTCAAATGCAATCTAATCCATAACGAAAACTTTCCCGATACTAACGTTTCCATAGCGTAGCCAGTACATCCAGTCCTTCTCGCAATAAGTCGATCATCAGGGAATTCCTGTACGCATTAGCATTATTCATTTTTCGGGGGAATAAAAACGCCGGGCGTTCGTTGTGAACGCAGATGTTGAGGAGTAGAACGCTGTGGCCGCTGGCGGAGAGTTTGCGAATTGCTTCGTGATATTCCAATTCGCGCGCCTGCCTCCATTCGGGATCGTCGGGACGAAGCTCAAGCCCACCGAAATGCGTGGGGTCGACGGCGCGGACGCTCGGCGCGCCGTGGCGGAGGGTGTAGAGCCAGCGCAGATGGATGCCGCACCAATGCTGTTCGCGCGTGATCAGGTCGCGCTCAAAGCATAAATCAAGGGTCTCGGCGGTTTCGTTTTTCAGGCGCTTCATGACCAGTTCCGGCGTACCGGTGTCATGCATGCGCGGCTCTGTGCGTGGGCGCCCCCGGCGTCTGGGGAATTTGAGTATGACGGCAGTTTGAAACCGGGGCGTGACATCAGAAGATTTGCTCATGGCGTAGGTCCTGTCTGAGGATTAAAAAGGATGGCCTGCCCCGCTCTGCGGACAGCGGAGGCATGGCGGCTTAGGTGATGTGGAATTCGAGGGTGGCGCTTTACCAGGGGCCTGAAATGATCAGGGCTCTAACGCTTGCGCCGGGTGCGTCTTCATTATCCGTCTTGCGCGTCTTGGTGTTTTTCATGCGCTGACGGTGTTCCTTGCGTTCATGATAGCGTGCGCCCTTGCCGGGAGCGGCACGCCACGCCACGGGAGACAGCAGCGCGCGCTTGGCTTTACGCCGTACGCAATTCGGATCGAGGTCGGCCATTTCGCACACCCAATGGAAATCGCGGCTGTTGCCGGTCAGCCACTGTATGGCGGCTTGCTTATGATAGCGATGCTCCGGATGCTTGGAACGGTTGAGCGCATCCATAAGCGCTTGTGTGATGACCGCGACCCATAAGGCGGTTTCGCCGCGTACGGCGCTTTGATGCCCTTCGAACCATACATCGATAAGGGAGGAAGCCGATTTACGGGTGCTTACGCGTTGCAGATTTCTTTTAGCGGGTGGGGACGGCGGTGCGTCGTGGGTGAGCGCTTGCCGGGGGGCGGGCTGGTGACGTTTTATCGGCATATCGTATCCTCATTTAAGCTGTGTAGTAATGAGAAGATTCAGGGATTAGGGGGTATAAATTAGGATATATCCAGTAATATTACTGATATATCCAAAAAATATATGCAGGAAGAGGAAAAATAAAAAATATATTCAATTTGATAAATAGCAGGCTCAATGGCTGCCTGTATGGAAAAAATCAAGGCATG